>CACXXH010000004.1 GCA_902771595.1 Fibrobacter succinogenes
AGGAAGCGGGACGGAGCGAACGGGCGGATCGTTCCCTGATGGAACCTGCGTTCCGCATGGTACAGATAAAGTTTCTTCTCGGCGCGGGTGCAGCCCACATAGAACAAGCGGCGTTCTTCTTCCATCTGTTCGCGCGACTCGCCGTCTGCAGAGAATGCGGATTCGCGGACCAGCGGGAAAATGCCTTCGTCGCAACCGGCGATATGCACCGTATTGAACTCCAGGCCCTTCGCCATGTGGATAGTCATGAGCGTCACCGCACCCATGGAATCATCCACCTTCTTGTCGGCATCGGTCAAGAGCGATATATCCTGGATAAACGAATCGAGAGTCGCGTCCGGATGTTCCTCGTCGAATTCGCGGATGGCGTTCACCATTTCATCGATGTTCGCAATACGTTCGTCGGCGGTAAGCTCATCTTCCTTGCGCAAGAAATCCTTGTACCCCGTATCGGAGATGATTCGTTCCGCAAGAATCGGGAGCGGAGTCTCGCCCGCTGCAATCAAGTCCTTCCAGCTCTGGACAAGGTCGGTAAAGCCCTTGAGCTTCGGGGCGGTGCGCCCTGTGCCGTTAGCTTCGGCCACAAGCATCTGCCAGAAGGTGCCTTCGCCATTCCGGACTCGCGCAAGCACGGTCTCCACCGTAGTCTTGCCTATGGCACGCGACGGCGTATTGATTACGCGCAGGTGAGCCGCATCGTCCTTCTCGTTTGCAAGCAAACGCAAATAAGCAAGAATGTCCTTGATTTCCTTGCGGTCCCAGAATCGCGTACCGCCAAAAATCACCGAAGGAATCCTGCAATCGTTCAACGCCTTCTCTATCACGCGGGACTGCGCATTGGTACGGTAAAAGATTGCCGTCTTCGCATAGCTTTCGCTACCGGCGGCCATAATGCAGTTCGCAATCTGCTGCGCCTCGGCGCGGTCGTCCTCCATGTGGCGCACGCGAATCGGGTCGCCCGCTTCTTCCTTGGAGAAAACCTTCTTCTCCATTTCGAGAGGGCGCACGTTATGCGCAATCACGGAGCCCGCCCCCTTCACGATGTTGCTTGTGGAGCGGTAATTGCGTTCCAGCTTCACAATGGTGACAGGCGCAAAATCGCGATGGAAGTTGCGGATAATCTTAATGTTCGCGCCACGCCAGCCGTAAATGCTCTGGTCGTCGTCGCCCACCACGGTCACGTTCCTCTCCTCGTTGATAAGGAGCTTCAGGAGTTCGTACTGAACGTCGTTCGTGTCCTGATATTCATCGACAACCACGTATTTAAAGCGGTTGGCCAGCTGTTCAGCAAGGCTAGGCACCTTCTGGAGCATGAGCACCGTATTGAACAGGAGGTCATCGAAGTCCATGGCGTTCGATTCACGCAGGCGCTTCTGGTATTCCGCATAGTAACGGGCGCGGTTTTCCTCGTCGACAAATTCGGCACGCTCCATGGCGACATCCGGCGTCTGCAACCTGGCTTCCCCATTCTGGTAGAGCACCGTATTCTTGTAGCGCGAAATAGCGCCATGCACGCGCTTGATTTCGGCCGCATCGCAGTCATCGCCCAGTTCTTCCTTGAGGATTTGCTTCAGTATGCGCTTCTGGTCGTCGTCATCGTAAATGGAGAAGTTGGAATCGTACCAATCCGAGCCGAGAGCCTGCCGCACGAAATCCCTCTGAAGGCACATCTTCAAAAGGCGCAAGCACACCGAGTGGAACGTTCCCATCCATTCAAATCGCATCCGCGTATCCAACAGTTTCTGGATACGCTCGTTCATTTCGCGGGCGGCCTTGTTGGTGAACGTCACCGCAAGAATCCTGTTGGGTTCCACCCCATGGCTCGAAACCAGGTGGGCAATCTTGTAAGTGATGGCACGGGTCTTTCCCGAACCGGCGCCCGCAAGAATGAGCATCGGGCCGTCAATCTTCTTCGCGGCCGCGGCCTGCTCCGGGTTCAATTCCCTGTCCAAAACGCTCGCATCAACAACACACGCCATCAAAAACTCCTAATAATCTCTATCGCGCGCAAATATAAAACAATCCCGCCAGGGCATTGCCAAGCGGGAAAAAAAATACGGTTGTTTTTTAGAAAAGCATCATCGGGGGCCAGTGTCCAGATTTGGGACGTTCCTTGAACGAAGCCTTGGGCAGGAGCTCCTTAAGCCTAAGCGTCATGGCCGGGGTCACGTCCTGGTCCATGCGGCCAAAAAGCACCTGGATATTATCGCTGTCCTCGATAACATTCTCGATTTTCTTCGCGGCGAGGAACTTGAGGCCATCCGCAAGCAGCGTCGCATCCATCTTCCTTGCCGCATCAAGCCATTCCTCGGGCCAGTCGCTGAACTCGTCGTCGAACTGTTCCTTGAACGCCTTGAGGCCCACGTCGAGCGAGGTGTGCATTTCGCGCGCCTTGAACAGCAGGTTCTCGGAATTCCACGGGCCTTCTTCGTCGCAGAAGTTTGCAAACGGCGAAAGCAGTATCCACTTCTGGTTTTGGGGACGCTTCGATGCGCCGAGCAGCAGGGCAAAAGCGCCAAGCCCCCAGCCGACTACGGTATTCGCCTTGGAAAGGCCGTCAATGGCATAGACGTCATCAAGGTGCGGCGCCATCTTCTCGTATGGTATAAAAGAATGCTTGGCAGATGCATCCGCATCCGTCAGATCATCTTCCCATAGGGACAAATCAGACGCCCAATCCGGCAGCCAAATCCATTTTTCACTCACGTTCCATCTCCAAACAATACTCCACGGAAACATTCATGGAACAACCACAGATAAATGTATATATGCAAAAACAAAAAAGTGTAATTTTTTGAAAAAAATTTTTCTAGATATTATATTTTGGAATACAAAAAAACACAAATTACATATAAATCACAAAAAAATAACTTATAGAGGCTCTTTTGAGCCGATAAAAAAAACACCCCGACGGACAATCATTAAGTGTACCAGCATATCAAAATACTTCTAGCAGCCGCGCTCGCCTTATCCTCCATCGCGTTCGGGCTCCCTTCGCGCCCGGATAAAAGCCACATCTACGACGAAAACCGCCTGGTTTCGGCCCAGCAGACAGAATTCTTCGACGCCCTCTCGAGCGATCTCGCCAAAGAGACAGGCATTTCCATAGATGCCGTACTGCTCGACGACATCGGAGAAAGGGAGGCATCCCAGTACGCCTCGGACATCGCGGAAAAATGGAAAACCGATGCCGGCGTGGATGGCGAAATCCTGATTTTCGTCGCACAGAAACAGCGGCGCAAGTTCATCGTATCCAAGGGAACCGCAAACGGGATCCTCGACGACGCCACCCTCAAGAAACTCGACCAGGAAATCCTCGTTCCCCACTTCCGCCAGGAACACTACGGCGACGGCCTTCTCGTCCTCGCGGCAAAGCTTACCTTCATGATTTCGGACGACAAGGGAACCCCTATAAACATTGACGAAAAAGACCTTCCCCAAGAAGAGCCGATGACCATCCGCGGGTGGATATTCATCGTGGTCGTATTCGGCCTGCTCATTGCGCTTGGAACCAGAGGAAGGCGGTTCGGATTCTTCGACAACATGAAGAAACTCCTGAGCGTAAGCGAAATCGAAAAGTCGCAGTGGCCGGAAATTTTCAAGAACACCTTCGGCGACAACCTCGTCTCGGCATTCATATCCGGCAAGTGCCTCATGGAAGGTTTCGACGCCCTAAAATCACCCTGGACCATAAACTTCATCCTCAAGGACAACTCCTCCGCCGAAATCGAGAAACTGGCCCCGTTCATGAAGCGGGCCAGCAAGGAGAACCTGGAATTCGTAAACTTCTACAGTCCTGCAGAAATCATACATTCGCTGGACAAAAGCCCGCTGGAATACGTGCACATAGCGAACAGGAACGTCGCCCTCTGCGGCATCAAGCCGCTTACGGGATTCTCGCCCCATCCCGAAAAGCTGGCCGCCCAATGCGAACGCGAAATCCGCAAGACGCTCGACCAGCTCCGTTCCAATCTCGAGGAAGCATCCGAGCAAAAGACTCCCGTAAAGCACGGCAGCGCATCCTTCGCCAAAATCCTGGACGAAGTTCTCCCCCTCCTTTACGGCATCTATTATCTGGAAACAGAAAACTACCCCGAAAACAACGGGGTAGTTCTAGAACGCTATCCGGCTCGGGACCTTGCGGGGCTTATCCAGACCCTTTCGGGAATCCTCGCCCGCATCGAGCGCAGTAAATTAAATATAAAGTAACTATCGACGGTTAATCACCCTTCCGGCACCGACATGCGACGAGCCGTGGGAAGACGAGCGAGCGCCACGATTGTCACGGGAGTCGTCGTCTCTGCGACCGTTGTAGCGGGAAGAAGAGTTCGAGTCATCCTCGTAGGACCTAGAACGCTGAGCGGGCTGCGGTTCGGACCTGTAGTTCTTCGGTTCCGGCCACGAAGAGGATGCCCTCGGCGGTTCACTCCTATTCACATGAAAACCGCTCTTCGGCTGCGGTTCATAGTGCTTTTTCGGAGGAGGTGGCGGCGGATTGTGGCCGACCGGCACGGCGCGGTGTTCCCTACGCGGAGGAGGGGGCGCCGCATGGTGGCGATGCGGAGGAGGAGGCGCTACATGGTGGCGGCGCGGTGGCGGCGCATAGCGACGCGGCGAATGTACATAGCGGTGCGGGTAACGCGGGTAATGCCAGCGCGGATGCCAGTGAGCGCGACGCACGTAGATGACACGGGAATGCCAATCGAACCAGCATGCACCCCAGCCCCAGAATCCAAACCAGCTGCCAAGCCATACGCCAGGCGTATACGTAACGGTGGTATATCCGTCGTAATAGCGGTAGTAGACATAGTGGGGATTGTAGACCGGCACGTAGACGTATTCCGTGCGCACAGGCGTGATTGTTATGTTGTCTCCATTCGAGACCTTCACGTACTGGTCGCTCCTCAAGTGCCCGAACTTCGATGCCGTATGACGCAGGCGCTGGATAGCCGCCATCACGTCGTTTTTCTGCATGACGACCGCATAGCCCAGCTGGTCTGTCCAGCCACCATAATCGGCCATCATCGTCAACACTTGCGGGAACGGGATAAGCGCCTGCACGCTAGCATCGTACGGGAGCTTCGCGCGTTCAAGCGCAACCGAAAGGTCCTTGCCTTTCAGATGCTTGTGTTCTTCAGCCCACTGGGCTGCCGGAGCAATCTGTTCTCCATAGGTTGATGCCGAAAGCACCTGAACCAGAAGCGGGTCCGGATACAGAGCAATGTTAGCCACCAACGTGTCCAGTTCTGCTCGAGAAAACCCCTCTTGGGCGTGTATTACGCACGGCATACAGAAGAACACCGCAAAAATGGCGACCAACCAAATTTTGGAACTTTTTGTTTCGTTTGCGTTCATGAGGAACCTCCTTCGTTTCCTTAAAATACATCAATTTGATGCCTGAAATTCCACTTTGGTTGCAAAAAAAACATTTTTTTTGATTTTTTTTAGTTGTAAGCCAAAACAACGCGTAAACGACAATTAACATATACATATTTGCCATAACATATAGATTTATAACAGGTATTGGATACAGGAGGCAAATATGTCGCGATTATCGAAGACATTGCTATTTTCTTATGGGTTAGCATTCGCCCTGTCAGCGAATGCTTTTGCACAAACGTACGACTTACCGATCGTTTTCGTTGACACTAAAGGCAAATGCCTAGACAGCAAAGTCACAGAAAAAATTCCGGCCACAATGAAAGTACTGGACGGAAAGACGAATAACGTGGCTGATAGTGCCAAGGGAACCCGTTACGATATTGGTATCAAAGTCCGTGGACAATCCTCGGCTTTATTCCCCAAGCCAGGTTACGGCGTGGAAGTCCGCAACGAAAAGGGTGAAGGCACGGATGTAAGCCTGTTCGGGCTGCCTCCTTCCGACGACTGGGTTTTCCATGGTCCGTATGTTGACAAGAGCTTGGTGCGTAACGCACTTGCACACTGGCTCTTTAGGCAGGCTGGCCATTACAGCCCGCGTAGCAAGCATTTCGACCTGTACATCAACGGGGTCTATCGCGGAGTCTATGTGCTTCTCGAAAAAATCAAGCGTGACAAATACCGCGTCAATGTCAGCAAGCTCAAAGAAACAGACATTAGCGGCGAAGAAGTGACTGGCGGCTATATTTGGGCATTCGACAAGACGGGCACCAACACGGGTGGCGCAGGCAGTGGCCCAATCGAAAAGGAAGGTTTCAGCACCTCCGACGGTTTGAACGTCATTTTGCACTATCCCAAGAAAGAAAACATCAAGAAAGAGCAGGAAAACTACCTGAAAAAGTACTTGAACGACCTTGAAGGCCTGTTCAAGAACGGCAAGAACGGTCAGGGGTATGAAAAATACGTCGATATGACTTCTGCGCTGGACTACGTGTTGCACGAAGAAGTGACCAACAACGCGGACTCCTACTGGTGCAGTTTCTTCTTGCACAAACCCAAGGACAAGATAGACTCGAACGGCGTCAAGACCGAAGGCAAAGTAACGCTCGGCCCGGCTTGGGACTTCAACCTCGCCATGAGCAACGGCTCCCAGCCTGAAAACGGCGGAGGCCAAGGTGGTCAGGGTGGCTGGAACCAGGGCGGTGGCATGTGGGGCGGCGGCGGCTTCGGTGGCGGCTTCGGCGGCGGCATGGGAGGCTTCTCCAGCTCAGGCAACGGATGGCAAATTGAAAACAGCATGAAGAGTGGCCAGATGATGGGCAGCTCATTGAAGGCTCCGAACTGGCTACTTGGCATGTGGAAGGACAGCCACTACCAAAGTGAACTCAAAAAACGCTGGGCGGAACTCCGCAGTGGCGTGTGGCACACCAAGACCATGGACAAGTATCTGGATTCCATGAAAACGTACTTGAAGAGCGCTGCCGACAGAAACTTCAAACGCTGGCCGAACTTGGGTAAATCTAGTGGTCAGGGCGACAACGATCCAGAGCCAATGAAATTCTGCAACCAAGGCGGAGGACAGCAAGGCGGAATGTGGGGCATGGGCGGTATGCCCATGGGCGGCTACAACGCAACGACCTGGGACGGAGAATTCGAACATCTCCGCAAGAAGATGAAAGAAAGAATGGCCTGGATGGACCAGCAACTCGGATTTACCGAACCAGCCCAAGCCATCGTGTTAGAACCGATAATCCATGTTCCTGATTGGGAAAAGGAGGAGGCCGCCAAGGATTCCTCCAAGCAAACGGTCACGCCGCCGGACACCGGTTCTCACCACCACCACGGCTACATAATGGATGTTGGCATGGATGATTTCAGCAGATTGTCCCCGACCAACTTCTATGTCTTGAACAGCAGCAGCCTTGAAATCCATACGGATCTGGGCGGAAAATTCGCCCTTATCGATCTGAACGGAGTCACCTTGTTCAAGACCCAAATCAAGAAAGGCATTACGACCCTCAAGATTCCGGCCAAGGCTCAGAACAAAGCCTGGATAGCGACTCTCGACGGCAAAATGATGAACCGCTAAAGTTTCTTGATAGAAAAAAAAGAGGCGACCTTCGGGACGTCTCTTTTTTATTTTTCGATTTGTTTTTGCAAAAAACGGAACATATCGTCCCTCACCCTTTTTTAGAACAACAACCCTTCCAAGCCCGATTTTACGCTTTTCCATAAAATCAGCGCAATTTAACCATTTTCTCTAAAAAAAGCCAGAATGGCTCTACAACACAAAAAAAAATTTATACGGAACAAACTAGCCTTTTGAACTTATTTTTTATCTGTACATTGGCATTAGGAGTAAATATGATTCGCCAACCCAAAAAAATTATTTTACCGCTAGCATTCTGCCTAGCTTCATTTGCATTCGCACAAACATACGACTTGCCCATCATTTTTGTTGACACCAAGCAACAGTGCCTCGACAATAAACTTCTCGAAAAAATTCCAGCTACCATGAAGGTACTGGACGGGCAGACGAATAACGTAGCCGACAGCGCCAAGGGCGCATTCTACAACATCGGCATCAAGGTTCGCGGTCAGTCATCCGCCATGTTCCCCAAGCCCGGCTACAGCGTCGAAGTCCGCAACGAAAAGGGCGAAGGAATGGACGCGAGCATGTTCGGGCTCCCGCCCTCCGACGACTGGGTTTTCCATGGCCCCTACGTCGACAAGAGCATGTTACGCAACGCCCTCGCCTACTGGCTCTTTAGGCAGGCAGGTCGCTACGCCCCGCGCACCAAGCATTTCGACCTCTACATCAACGGCGTATACCGCGGCGTGTACGTAATGGTCGAAAAAATCAAGCGCGGCAAATACCGCGTGAACGTGAGCAAGCTTAAAGAAGACGATATCGCCGGCGATAGCCTTACCGGCGGCTACATTTGGGCATTCGACAAAACGGGAACCAATACAGGCGGCGCCGGTGACCAAAAAACGGGCGGCATCGAAGCCGAAGGATTCAACACCTCCGACGGTCTGAACGTGATTCTGCACTACCCCAAGAAGGCAAATATCCAAAAACAGCAGGAAGAGTACCTAAAGAAGTACCTGAACGATCTCGAAGCGCTGTTCAAGAACGGCAAGAACGGAGACGGGTTCGAGAAATACGTCGATCTCGGTTCCGCCGTGGACTACGTGCTACATCAGGAAATCACCAATAATGGAGACTCTTACTGGTGCAGTTTCTTCTTGCACAAACCCAAGAACAAGACCAACAAAGAAGGCGTATACACCGAAGGCAAGGTGACCCTTGGCCCGCCGTGGGACTTCAACTTGGCCATGAGCAATGGCGGCATGATGGGCGGCAGCGGTAACAAATGGCAGATTGAAAGCAAAGGCGGCGGCGGTGGCGGCGGCTGGGGTGGCGGCTGGGGCGGCGGCGGCATGGGTTCGCTCAAGGCTCCCAACTGGCTTATTGGTTTGTGGAAGAGAAGTGATTACCAGGACGAAATGAAGAAGCGCTGGGCGGAACTCCGCAGCGGTGTGTGGCACACCAAGGTCATAGACGCCTACTTGGATTCCATGAAGACGTACTTGACGAAGGCTGCCGACAGAAACTTCAAGCGCTGGCCGAACTTGGGCAAAAATAGTGGCCAGAACGATCCAGATCCGGAGCCGATGAAATACTGCAGCAGCCAGGGGGGCGGCTACGGCATAGGCATGGGCGGCAACAACGCCAAAACCTGGGACGGCGAAGTGGAACACCTCCGCGCAAAAATGAAAGATAGAATGGCCTGGATGGACCAAAAGTTCGGATTTACGGAACCGGCAAATCCCGTTGTAACCGGACCTGTCGATCCCGAACTCCATTGGCCCCATTGGGAGAATGATACCGCAGCAATTGACCCGCCGCCGCCGGCATTCCGGGACGATTTCAGCAGGCTGTCTCCGATGAACTTCTTTAACGTGAACGGCGACCGTCTTGAAATCCAGACGAGCTTGGGCGGCACTTTCGCCCTCATCGACCTGAATGGCGTTGTCCTGTACAAGACCCGCATCGGCAAGGGACTCACGACCCTGAAGATTCCGGCCAATGCACGGAACAAGGCATGGATAGCGACACTCAACGGCAAGATGATGAATCGCTAACATAAACATAGGTTGCCAGAATGTTTAAAAAACTGGTTTGTACCATAGCGCTCTGCGTATCAGCAGGCGCTTTTGCGCAAATATACGATTTGCCCATTTTATTCATTGACTCCAAACAAAAATGCCTTGACTTCAATATTATTGAAAAAATACCAGCCACAATAAAAGTCTTGGACGGCAAATCAAACAACGTCACCGACAGTTCTAAAGGCATTCAATACGACATAGGCATCAAAGTCCGTGGACAACAAAATTCGGCTTACTTCCCCAAGCCAAACTATTCCATAGAATTCCACGACGCAACGGGCAAAGACAGAAATGTAAGCCTTTTGGGCCTCCCGCCCTCCGACGACTGGGTTTTGCACGGGGCTTATATCGATAAAAGCATGATAAGGAACACGCTTGCGCACTGGCTCTTCCGGCAAACAGGCCGTTACAGCCCACGCACCAAATACTTCGATTTATACATCAACGGAGTCTATCGCGGCGTTTACGTGCTTATCGAAAGGATCAAGCGAGGCAAATACCGCGTCAACGTAAGCAAGCTCAAAGAAACGGACATCGAAGGCGATGAACTCACCGGAGGCTACATTTGGGAATTCGACATGTATCGAGAAGCGAGACTCGGTGCAGGGGCAAGGCAGCCATATTACAATCCATCAGATTTCACGACATCTGATAGAATAAACGTTGTCTTGCGCTATCCTTTAAAGAAAAAAATTGCGGAAGAGCAGAAAGAATACCTAAAAAATTATTTGAACGAACTCGAAGCGCTATTCAAGGACGGCAAAAACGGGAGCGGATACGAAAACTACGTGGATATATCGTCCGCAGCAGATTACATATTGCATCAAGAAATAACACGACATGTAGATGCCTTTGCCTATAATTTTTTCATGCATAAGCCCAAGGATAAAACGGACGAGCATGGCAACAAGACCCAAGGCAAAATAACACTAGGCCCACCGTGGGATTTCGAACTAGCTTTCGCGAACGGTTCTAGACCAGAAAGCAGCGATGATGAAAAAAAAGATACAACTTTCACCACGGGCTTCGTAACCATAGACCCTAATGACTGGATTATAGAAACCGACTACAAGATGTTCAGTCATTCAATGGGTTTAAACACGAACCAACTACCCAACTGGCTTATTGAAATCTGGAAGGATAGCGTTTTTCAAACTGAGGTATCAAAACGTTGGGCAGAACTCCGCAGCGGCGTTTGGCATACCAAAACCATCGATGCCTATCTGGACTCCATGAAAACATTCCTGACAAGTGCCGCAGAAAGAAACTTCAAACGTTGGCCAAACTTAGGAAAAGTAAGCGCAGTCTACGATGACGACCCGGAGCCAATGAAATACTGTGACTCAACCAATAATCAAGCCATGAAAATGCCTCTGGGCGGATTCAATGCCGATACTTGGGACGGAGAATTCGAACACGTCCGCACCAAAATAAAAGAAAGAATGAAATTGGTGGACGAACGACTCGGTTTTACGGAACCCACAAATCCCGTCGTAACCGCGCCTATCGACCCGGAAATCCACGAGCCGCACTGGCAGAAAGATATCATTCCGGACGATACTATTCCGAATGATACTGTTCCGCCCATCCGCTTGAAGGAATTCGGCAGGCTCTCCCCGACGAACTTCTTCGACATAAACGGCAACAATATTGAAGTTCATTCGTCTTTGGGAGGAACGTTCGCCCTTATCGACCTGAATGGCGTCGTCCTGTACAAGACCCGAATCAAGAAGGGACTCACAATCTTGAAAATTCCGGCCAACGCGCGGAACAAGGCCTGGATAGTGACCCTCAACGGCAAGATGATGAACCGCTAGTATAAAAAGGGGTGCGTTTAAATGTTAAAGAAGTTGATTTATGTCATGGCGTTCGGTCTGCTAGCGGATGCTTTTGCGCAGACCTACGATTTGCCCATTATGTTCATTGACACTAAACAAAAGTGCCTTGACTACAATGTCACTAAAAAATTGCCCGCCACAATAAAAGTCCTGGACGCCAAAACAAACAACGTCGCCGATAGCTCCAAAGCCACGCAATACAACATTGGCATTAAAGTCCGCGGGAAATCATCTGCAACACAGCCCAAGTCAAACTACACCATCGAATTCTACGATTCAACGGGCAAAGACATGAACGTAGGCTTGCTCGGCCTCCCTCCTTCCGATGACTGGGCTTTGCTCGGGCCATATGTCGATAAAAGCATGGTCAGGAACTCGTTTGGACACTGGCTCTTCCGGCAAACAGGCCGTTACAGCCCACGCACTAAACATTTCGATTTATACATCAACGGAGCCTATCGCGGCGTTTACGTACTTACCGAAAGAATCAAGCGAGGCAAATACCGCGTCAACGTAAGTGAACTCCAAAAAACGGACACCGAAGGCGAGAACCTTACCGGTGGCTACATTTGGGAATTTGACAAAAAATGGAGCCGAACCGGAGCTGGGGAACCAATAGATAATACCATAAGAGACTTCAAAACATCCGATGGCCATAACATCGTTTTGATTTACCCTAGAAAGAAAAAAATCACAAACGAGCAGAAAGAATACATACAAAATTATTTAGGCGAACTCGATTCATTATATAAAGGCGGTAAAAGCGGGAGCGGATACGAAAAATACGTGGATATAGTTTCCGCAGCAGATTACCTCTTGCATCTAGAACTCACCACCAATGCAGACCCCTATTTTGCGTACAACTTTTTCATGTACAAACCCAAAGACGAAACGGACAAGCAAGGCAACAAGACCGCAGGCAAAATAACCTTAGGTCCGCCGTGGGGTTTCGAAATAACTCTATGTAACAACACCCACCCAGAAAATTACGAAATTAATAACAATGATTCGACATCCTTACCAACGTTAGAAAACTGTTTTGTTGAAGGTTGGCAAATTGATCGCACTTATAAAAACATTGGTTTAGGAGGCGTCCAACCCATAAGATGGCTTTGGGGAATGTGGAAGGATAGCGTTTTCCAGACCGAAATGAAAAAACGATGGGCGGAACTCCGCAGCGGCGTTTGGCACACCAAGACCATGGACGCCTATTTGGACTCCATGAAAGCGCATCTGAAAGATGCCGCAGAAAGGAACTTTAAACGCTGGCCGAACTTAGGAAAAGGAAGCAGTTTCTATGATGAAGACCCGCTCCCCATAAAATACTGCCGTGAATCCCAAATACTAGGTACTGGAGTACCTATAGGCGGATTCAATGCCGATACTTGGGACGGCGAATTCGAACACCTCCGCAAAAAAACAAAAGAAAGAATGGCCTGGATGGACGAGCAACTCGGTTTTAAGGAGCCGGCAAATCCCGTCGTAACCGCGCCTGTCGACCCGGAAATCCACGAGCCGCACTGGCAGAAGGATACTATTCCGGACGATACTATTCCGGATGATACTGTTCCGCTCATCCGCTTGAAGGAATTCGGTAGGCTCTCCCCGACGAACTTCTTCGACATAAACGGCAACAATATTGAGGTCCAGACGTCTTTGGGAGGAACGTTCGCCCTTATCGACCTGAATGGCGTCGTCCTGTACAAGACACGGATCAAGAAGGGACTCACAATCTTGAAAATTCCGGCCAACGCGCGGAACAAGGCCTGGATAGCAACCCTCAACGGCAAGATGATGAACCGCTAAGAAAAACTTTCAAAAAAACGGCAAAAAGGCCATCTTTTTTATGGCATTTTTGCTTAGAATCGGCCAAATTTGCGAAATTTCAGCATTTTTTGCAGTTGTCATACATTACAACGCTCAATTCATAATTAACAACTCTTTTGGGAGCAAAGAATATAAATTACACTTCGGTATTTGGTGAAGGAGAAAAATATGTCCAAAAAATCAAAATTTTTCTTCTATGGCATTTTTCTTGCCATGGTAGTTCCGCTATTCGCACAGACATACGACCTGCCGCTCATCATCGTGAACACGCAGAACGGCAAGGCGCTCGAGAAGGGAGCCGACAAGATTCCCGGCACCATGCGCATTTTGGACAAGGGCACGAACAGCGTTGCCGACAGTGCAAAAGGCGAGCTGATGAATATCGGCATCAAGATCCGTGGGCAGACCTCCGCCGACTTCCCGAAAAAGGGCTACGGCATCGAACTCAAGGCACGCGCCTGCACGAACGTCGCCGATACGGCCTGCCACGATACGAGCCTCAAGGTACTCGGCATGCCGAAGAGCGCCGACTGGGTGTTCCATGGCCCGTATGTAGACAAGACGCTCATCCGAAACGCGCTCGCCTACTGGTTTTACCAGCGTACGGGCCGCTACAGTTCGCGCTTCAAGTTCTTTGAACTCTACCTGAACGGGCAGTACAAGGGTGTGTACCTGCTGCTCGAAAAAATCAAGCGCGCCAAGGCCCGCGTACATATTGCGAAACTCAAGGAAGAAGATATCAGCGGCGACGACGTGACCGGCGGTTACGTGCTGAGCATCGACAAGGTGGAAAATAACTCCACGCAGGGCCTCGACAAGGAAGGCTTCAAGAGCAAAGACGGCTCCCCCGTCGTGATGCGTTCTCCGAAAAAGGAAAACACCACCAGGGAGCAGCAGCAGTATATCCAGAACTTCTTCAACTCCATCGAGCAGAAGTGCGACAACGGCGACATCAACAGCAGCGGATGCCTGGACATTCTCGATATCGATGCCGCGGTCGACTACATAATGCACGAAGACATCACCAACAATACCGACGCCTACATCTGCAGTTTCTACATGTTCAAGGACAAGGACAGCAAGGGCGGCAAGTTGCAGCTCGGTGCCCCGTGGGACTTCAACCTCGCCTTCGGAGCCTACCAGCGCGTGGGCGGCGAAAAGGCAGAAGGCTGGCGCATTCCGCAGAGCGCAGGTGACGGAGGATTCGCATTCGGCATGAACGAATGGTTTGTCGCCAAGTGGATACAGAACATCTGGAAAGACAGCAAGTTCCAGCAGAAGTACAAGGCCCGCTGGGCGGAACTGCGCAGTGGCGTTTGGCACACCAAGAACATCGACCACTTCATAGACTCCCTCAAGACAGTCCTCAAGAATGCCGCCGACCGCAATTTCCAGCGCTGGCCGAACTTAGGGCAGTCTAGCGGCACCTGCGACGCCGACCCGATGGAATCCGGAAACAATAACAGCTGGAACCCAGGCAGTTGGAACCCGGGCAGCTGGAACATGGGTTGCATGGGCATGAAGATGAACTACTACAACGAACCCACGTGGGATGCCGAAATCGAGCACCTGCGCAAGTACGTGAAGCAAAGATTCGCATGGATTGACCAACAGGTGAATTTCCACGAGCCTTCCACCCCCATCGTGACTGAACCGCTCATTATCGACGACTGGGGTTACTACGACAAGAATCCCGAAGAAGACGATCCGATTATTACCGATCCCCCCATAGCAAACCCCGAATACCTGAGCATCACCCGCCTCAACTACTACACGCTCGAAGGCAACACGCTCACGGTGCAAAGCGTGAAGGGAGGCCTCTTCAGGCTCATAGACTTAAACGGGAAGACCCTGTTCAAGACCGACATCAAGTCCGGCGTACAGACATTGCAGGTGCCGAGAAACGCTCGCAACAAGCAATGGATTGCGACGCTGAACGGCAAGATGCTCAGCCGATAGATTTACTCCTTGCTAATCCAACGGGGACGTCCGCAAGGGCGTCCCCATTTAGTTTGTAAAAAAGAAAACCGCCCCGAGATTATCGGAGCGGTTTTCAATTAAACGCTATATCGCGAAGTTTATCGGCGAATTATTTCGCGACCTGCTTGGCGAAGCTATCCTTCAGGTCCACCGTGCGGTTGAACACCAGGTGATCCGGCTTGGAGTCGACGCTATCCAGGCAGAAGTAGCCCTGGCGCATGAACTGGAAGCGGTCTTCGAGCTTCGCATCGGCGAGGCTCGGCTCCACCTTGGCCTGCTTGATGACCATGGAATCCGGGTTCAGGTAATCGTGCCAGTCTTCGCCCTCGGGAACCGCGGCCGGGTCTTCGAGCGTAAACAGGTTGTTGATCAGGCGCACTTCGGCATCGACGGCATGTGCGGCAGAGACCCAGTGGATGGTTCCCTTGACCTTGCGTCCGTCGGGCGTTTCGCCGCCCTTGCTCTGCGGGTCGTATTCGCAGTGGATGACCGTCACCTTGCCGTTCGCATCCTTCTCGACGCTCTTGCAGGTCACGAAGTAGGCGCCCTTCAGGCGGACTTCTCCGTCCGGTTTCAGGCGGAAGTACTTCTTCGGCGGTTCTTCCATGAAGTCGTCGGCCTCGATGTAGAGTTCCTTCCCGAACGGGACCTGACGCTTGCCGGCGGCTTCGTCGTTCGGGTTGTTCTCGACTTCAATCATCTCGACCTTGCCGTCTTCCCAGTTGTCAATCACGAGCTTCACCGGGTCGATCACGGCCATCACGCGGTTCGCCGTCTTGTTCAGCTCTTCGCGGATGCAGAAGTAGAGCAGGTTCACGTCGACCATGGAGTCGGCCTTGGAAACGCCGATGCGGTCGCAGAACTCGCGGATGGAACTCGGGGTAAAGCCACGGCGGCGGTAACCGCAGACCGTCGGCATACGCGGGTCGTTCCAGCCCATCACGGCCTTCGTCTCCACCAGTTCCAAAAGCTTGCGCTTGCTCATCATGGTGTAGGTCAGGTTCAAGCGGGCAAATTCAATCTGCTGCGGGCGGTTCTCGAGACCGAGTTCGATCAAGAACCAGTCGTACAGCGGGCGGTGCGCCTCGAATTCAAGCGTACAGATGGAGTGCGTGATGCCTTCGATCCAGTCGCTGAGCGGGTGCGCAAAATCGTACATCGGGTAGATGCACCACTTGTCGCCGGTGCGGTGATGCGTGCAGTGCTTGATGCGGTAGATGACCGGATCGCGCATGTTCATGTTCGGGCTAGAGAGGTCCACCTTGGCACGGAGGCACTTCTCGCCGTCGGCATACTTGCCGTCGCGCATTTCGCGGAAGAGCTTCATGTTCTCTTCGACGCTGCGGTCGCGGTAGGGGCTCGGACGGCTCGGCTTGCCGGCGTCGTTGCCGCGGTATTCCTGCATCTCGTCGCGAGTCAGGTCTTCCACGTAGGCCTTGCCCATCTCGATGAGTTTTTCGGCAAAGGCATAAATCTGGTCGTAGTAATCGCTAGCGAAGTATTCGCCGCCCTTCCATTCAAAGCCCAGCCACTTCACGTCTTCGCGGATGGAATCGACATATTCCACGTCTTCCTTGGTCGGGTTCGTATCGTCGAAGCGAAGGTTCGTGATACCGCCGAAAGCGGCATACTTGTTCGCGGTACCGAAGTTCAGGCAGATGGACTTCGCGTGGCCGATGTGGATGTAGCCGTTCGGCTCCGGCGGGAAGCGGGTATGCACCTTGGTGCGCTTGCCCGTGGCGAGGTCGTTAACGATGATGTCCTGCACAAAATTCGAAGATTCGGGGATTTCCATTGTGGTATCCTTTTAAAATTTTACGGGCTAAATTTAGAAAAAAATTAGTTCCAGAGCCAGGTACTGAGGTAGCGTTCGCCCGTATCGGGGAGCAGCGTCACGATGCGCTTGCCCTTGTTTTCGGGGCGCTTGGCGACGGTGAGCGCGCATTCGAGAGCTGCGCCCGAGGAAATCCCGACAAAAATGCCTTCCTGTGCGGCGGCATCGCGGGCGGCCTTCCCCGCCTTCTCGGTGCTCGTCAGGTACACCTCGTCAACAACCTTCGGGTCGTAAATTTTCGGGACAAAGTTCGCGCCGATTCCCTGGATCTTGTGCGGGCCCGCGACACCCTTGCTTATCATGGGAGAATCCTCGGGTTCAATCGCAATCACGTAGATATCCGGGTTCTTTTCCTTGAGGAACTTTGCGGTTCCGCTTACCGTTCCGCCGGTACCCGCGGTCGCGATAAAGATGTCGACCTTGCCTTCAGTATCGGCCCAAATTTCGGGGCCGGTCGTGAGGTAGTGCGCCTTCGGGTTCGAGGGATTCTCGAACTGCTGCGGAATAAACGAACCGGGGTTCTGCGCGGCAATCTCGTTTGCCTTCTCGATGCAGCCCGCCATTCCCTTCGCACCTTCGGTAAGCACCACTTCGGCACCGAGCGACTTGAGCAGCATGCGACGTTCCACGCTCATGGAATCGGGCATGGTGAGCACCACCTTGTAGCCCTTCACCGCGCCCACGTAAGCAAGGCCCACGCCCGTGTTTCCGCTGGTCGGCTCGATGATGAGCGAACCCGGCTTGAGCTTGCCTTCACGCTCAGCGTCCTCTATCATCTGGAGGGCCACGCGGTCCTTCGCGCTGCCAAGCGGGTTGAACATTTCGAGTTTCACGAAGACTTCGGCTTCGCTGTCGTTAATCTTGTTGATGCGCACGAGCGGCGTGCGCCCGATGGTTTCGAGAATGTTATTGTAGAGCATGCCTTGAATATAGAAACCTTGAAAGAGATGAAGTCCCTCTTGCCCGAGATGAGCACATCCTTGCCGATGTAAACTTTTTTCGACACCAAGCCGCCCTCCGTGTTAAAAAGCGGCTCATTCCTTTCCAAACGGACTTTAGCCTGTTCTCCTCCCCCAAAAACTTTATATCTTTATAATGAATTTAAGAGTTCAGCCCCAGGTGGGCGGACAAACGAGGTTAACTTGACTCATTTCGACGGCAAAACGGCAACGCTTTGCATTTTCGGGCATCCGGTAGCGCACAGCAAGTCGCCCGCCATGCACAATGCCCTCTTTAAGGCGCTGGATATCAACGCCGCATACCTTCCCTACGCACCCGAACCGGAAAATTTCGCGGACGCCATCCGCGGGTTCCGCGCCATGGGTTTCCGCGGGGCAAACGTAACCATCCCGTACAAGACGGAATTCACCGGCAACAACGGCGCTCCGAAACTCATTGACGAGCTGAGCGAGATTAGCGCCTTCACGGGCAGCGTGAACACGCTCTACTGGAAAGACGGAATCGTCGGAGGCACGCTCTGCGGCACGACGACGGACCCCTACGGCTGTATCCGCAACCTCGAAGAAAACGGCGTGCAGGCAAGCAACAAGAAAGTAGCCCTCCTCGGGAACGGCGGTGCCGCGAAGGCAATCGCCTACACGCTCGTCGAGCAGGGAAACGCGCTCACCATCGTATGCCGTAGTATAGAGAAGGGGCAAGCGCTCGCAGACAGCCTGAACGAACTGTTTGCGAAGGCAGGAAAAGGCTCTCCCGTGAAAGCGGTTACCTTCGGCGATTTCTCGAAGGTCTCCCCCGAACAGGACATTATCATCAACGCGACATCGGTCGGCATGACCCCGAACGTGGACGAGAGCCCGCTCCCCAAGGAATGCCTCCACGCGGGCCAGGCGGTATGCGACATCGTGTACACGCCCGTACAGACAAAGCTTTTACAGATGGCCGCAGCCCAAGGCTGCAAGGTCGTTACCGGCGAAGGGATGCTCGTACACCAGGGCATCGAAAGTTTCCGCAAGTGGTTCCCCGCCGAAACCGCAATCAAACAGAATTCTGAACTCGCGACAATCATGCGCAAAGGGATGCAGGGCTAAAATGAGACAGCATATCTTTTTCACCGGCTTCATGGCAAGCGGCAAGAGCCGTACAGGCAGGGCTATGGCAGAACGTCTCGGCCGCCCGTTTGTCGACACGGACGCAGTGATTGTCGAACGCGCAGGCAAGAGCATCAGTGAAATTTTCGAACAGGACGGCGAAGCGAAATTCCGCGAAATGGAAGCGGCTGTCATCGCCGAAATTGCAAACGACAAGAACCCGCAGGTCGTCTCGCTCGGAGGCGGCGCACTGAACCGCGAAGACAACATCAAGATCATACGCGATTCCGGCACGCTCATCCGCCTGTGGGCCAAGCCCGAAATCCTTTCGGAACGCATCGGGCGCAAGAACACTCGCCCGCTGCTTGCAAACCTCTCCGACGAAGAACGCCTCGAGAAAATCAAGGTCATGCTCAAGGAACGCGAGAAGAACTACGCGCATGCCGACTTCAGCGTCGAAAGCACGAACGACGCCTCCGAGACGCACGTCATCGAGCACATCCTCCGCATGCTGCGGTTCTGGAACAGCCACGCGCTGGACGTGTGCCCGAGCAGCGGCGGACGTTACCCCATCTTTATCGGCGAAAACATCGTGCCCGATTCCTCGGCGCTGCTCGAGGGTCTGCGCCTTTCGCCTACACATGAGTTCCTGGTCTGTACCGACACGACCATCGCGAAGGCGCAGGGGAACATGTTGAACATGCTCCGCGGCCAGGCGGGGCGCTGCCCGATATTCAAGTTCCAGGCGGGCGAGCGCAACAAGACGCTCCACAACCTGAACCAGCTTTTCAGCTTCATGCTCCACCGCGGCTACACCCGCAAGAGCTGCCTGTTGCAGTTCAGCGGCGGCGTCGTGGGCGACATGGCGGGCTTCGGCGCAGCCACTTACCAGCGCGGCATCCCGTTCATCCAGTTCCCGACGACGCTCCTTTCCATGGTCGACAGTTCGGTCGGCGGCAAGGTGGCGGTGAACCACCCCGAAGGCAAGAACATGATTGGCGCATTCTACCAGCCCAAGGCCGTAGTCTGCGACCTCTCCGTTCTTTCAACATTGAACGACACGGAATACCTCGCGGGCCTCGCCGAAATCGTCAAGTACGGCGTCATCTACGACGAGGAATTCTTCCGTTATCTGGAAGAGAATACTGACAAAATAAAGAGCCGTGATTCCGAAGCGCTCAAGCACATGATTTTCCGCAGTTGCCAAATCAAGGCCGAAGTCGTCGGCATCGACGAGAAGGAATCCGGCCTGCGCGCCATCCTCAACTACGGTCATACCTTCGGGCACGCCATCGAAAAACTTACGAACTACAACATGTTCAGCCACGGGATAGCGGTATCCCTGGGCATGCGCGTCGCGGCACGTGTCGCCGTAGCGCTCGGCATGCTTGACGAAGCCGCAGAACTGCGCCAGAACGCACTTCTCGACGCACTCGGATTCCCGCAGACATTCAACATCGATACCGAAAAGGCCTGGAACGCCATGAGCGTCGACAAGAAGGCCGAAAAAGGTACTCGCGTCTACATACTTCCCGAAAAAATCGGGAAAGTCCAGAAAATCGTCAACGTGGACAAGGAAATCATCAACAAATCCTGGGATGCTATCCGAGGAAAGGGGGTTAGATGAGCATACTGGTCACTGGAGGAACGGGAGCGCTCGGCTTCCACATTCTGTCAAACCTCATAGGTACAGAACACGACCTATACAGTTTTAGCGACGAACAGCCGCAGCCCTGGCAAAAGGTGGAGGGCGTCAACTACCTTACTGGCGACATGCTGAACTTCAAGGAAGTTCTCGAAATGATGCAGAAGGTGCAACCGACGAACGTCTACCATTTGGCAAGCCAGTCGTCGGTGGGCCTCAGCTACAAGAAGCCCTACGAGACGCTCAACGTGAACCTGCTAGGCACGCAGACGCTCCTGGAAGCGGTGCGCCAGATTGTGCCCAAGGCCAAAGTGATGCTCCTGAGTTCTAGCGAAATCTACGGACGCACGGAACAGCACCTCACCTACCTCCACAAGGAAACCGACCTTCCGAACCCGCTCACGCCCTACGCTACGTCGAAGGCGTGCATGGAAATTCTCGGAAACCAGTTCCGCAACGCGAACGACATGCACATCGTGGCCGTGCGCCCCTTCCATTTTACGGGCCCGCACCACAGCAGGCGTTTCGCGATTCCTTCCATCACCTACCAGCTGGTAAAAATCAAGTATTACCACGCCGAGCCCGTCATCTACTCCGGAAGTCTCGACATTAGCCGCGACGTGGTGGACGTGCGCGACGTGGCCCGCGCGATGATCCAGATTCTCAAGACATCGGAATCGGGCCAAGTGTACAATATCTGCAGTGGCAAATCGTACACGTTCCGCGAACTCGTGGACATGCTTGTGGACATCGCCGGCGTGAGCGTAGATTTCAGGTTCGACCCTGCATTCGAACGCACGAACGACATTCCCCTGCTGGTCGGCGACCCGACCAAAATCAATGCGCTCGGATGGAAACCCATGATTAGCATAGAGGACAGCCTCACCGATATCTTCAACGAGATGGTGGTTCGCCGCCGGACGGAGCTCAAGAACGGTATGGGCAAGGACCTCCCCCTGTAACACGATATTTCTACTTTTATAACGATGCGAAAAAACTTCTATAAAATTTTCATTGCCTGTTTAGCAACCTTTGTCGCCGCCGCCTGGGCTGGCGATATCACCGCCCCTGCGGGTGGTGCACGCAACCTCACCGCGGACGACTTCATGCCCCACCATTCCAACGCCAAGGAATTCAACGAGACCTGGAGTTATCAGTTCGTATTCGACAACGGCACACGCGCGTTTGTCAACTATTCCACGCTCTATATTCCCGGTTCGGGCAAAAAAATCGGCTGCGATATGAGCTTCTGGAATTTCAAGGGCAAGAGCTACGCCGTCGGGCGCCAGTACCCGCCTGAACGCCTCAAGGCGATCAAGGAAAAAACGACCATCGACATCAAGGGCGAATACGCAATGGAAAATAAGCCCGGCAAGGGCCACCGCGTCTATTTCACCGCAGACAAGAACGGGAAATTTTTCCTCGACCTCACTTTCGACAGCGCCGAACAGGGCAAAGTCCTGGGTGACGGCATCTGGAAAGTCGGCAGCGAAAAATTCGCGCAGTACATCCATATTCCCTACGGTCGCGTCACGGGCAGAATCGGCTACAACGACGACACAATTTCCGTGAAGGGATACGCCTACATGGACCAGACCTGGCAAACCGTGCAGGCGACCGACATCGCCGTGCGTTCCCTGAATTTCAGCACCAACACGCGCTCGCCACTATACGCCGGAAGAATTTCCATCGCAGAAAAGGGCGGACTGTTCGGGTATGCGCTCTATAACAGCGGTGAAGGCTCCAAGATTGTCGTTCCCGAAAGCATCAAGGACGGCGAAGACGAATACCGCGGAAAGAAATTCCCGAAGAACGAAATTTCCATTGAATGGAAGGACAAGTCCCCGGCGCTCAAGTTCCCCGTGAACAAGACTTACCAAAAGGCCTCGCTCCTAGACAAGGTGGACGGATGGTTTGCCAAGAAGGCGATGAAGATTGCCGCAGGCGGCGAAATTCTCTTCTACCGCGGACGTAGCGACGCAAGCCACGGAAAGAAACTCGACTGGACCGTAACAGGAGCCAAGGACTGATGACCAAGTTTCGCCCTTGCATAGACCTGCACGACGGCAAGGTCAAGCAGATTGTCGGAAGTTCACTGAACGACAGCGGAGTCGGACTCAAGACGAACTTCGAGACGGACCGTTCCGCAGCATGGTTTGCCTCCCTCTATAAAAAGGACGGCATCACAGGCGGGCACGTCATCATGCTCGGCAAGGGCAACGAGACTGCGGCCAAGGCTGCCCTTGCGGCCTACCCCGGCGGTCTCCAGGTCGGTGGCGGCATCACCGCCGACAACGCGAAGGAATACATCGATGCGGGAGCGAGCCACGTGATTGTCACGAGCTGGATTTTCCCCGAAGGAAAACTCGACCGCAACCGCCTCGAAAGCCTTGTCAACACGGTTGGCAAAAAGCACCTGGTACTCGACCTCAGCTGCAAGCGCACATCGGCTCCGGGAGAACCGCCCCGCTGGAATATCGCCACGAACCGCTGGCAGACGCTCATCGACGTGGAAATTACCAAAGACACGCTCGAAGACCTTGCAAGCAGCTGTGACGAATTTCTGGTGCACGCAGCCGACGTAGAAGGCAAACAGCAAGGAATGGACGACGAACTCATCGCATTCCTTGCAAAGAACAGTCCCGTTCCAGTGACATACGCAGGCGGCGCGAAGTCACTGGAAGACCTGCAACATGTCAAGGACATCTCTGGCGGAAAAATCGACCTCACCATCGGATCGGCACTCGACCTCTTCGGTGGCAAAGGAGTGAAGTATGAAGACTGCGTCAAGTTCAACAAAGCTTAAGGCGACAGACAGTCTGGACTCGCGCCCCGCAATATACGGGCGTACGGTCACGAGTACGTTCCGCAAGTGCTTCGGCATGAAGCACAGGCCTCCAGGAAACCTGCGTACCTGCTGGATACCGCCAGTCGTATTTCTCACCATATTTTACAACCTGCCGACACTCCTCAAGTTGCGCCGCTATCTGAAAAAAGAACGCAGCAAGCGCGCTCCCGATGACGTCCGCATCCTGTTCTATTCCGACAACCTGGACGAAACCAACGGCATCGCGAACAACCTGAGGAACGTGATTCCTTACATGCGCGCTCATGGCATGAAGGCCTTCCTCGCCGGAAGCGCATTCAACACGCGGCCCTGCGGTGTCATCGAAAACAGCTACTGCATATTGCTTCCGCGCATGTTCAGCATGGAGCAGCTCGGGTATGCGAACAGCGAACTCGCCATCCCGCGCATCAGCCCGGCCCTGCGCCTGCTCAAGCGCTATCCCATTGACCTCATCGAACTCGAGACCCCGAGCCCCGGCGCATGGCTTATCTGCTTCTGCGCTCGTATCGCCGGCATCAAGGTTTTCAGCCACTACCGTACCGACGTCCCGACCTACGCAAAGACCCTCGTGAAGGCAAAGTGGATGCACGTGTATGTGCTATGGCTCATGCGCATATTCTACTGGCTTGCAAGGCCAGTCGTGAGCCCCTGCGATGACTACGCCGACATCCTCACAAAGCAGCTCCACGTTCCTGCGAAACAAGTGAAGATTCTCCCGCGCGGCCTCCCGTTGGAGCGGTTCTCGCCCGAACTGCGCGGGAAGGGCACGTGGGAAAAATACGGGGACACGCGCGAAAAACGCCCCGTAAGGTTCGCCTTCATCGGGCGAATCTCGAAAGAGAAAAACCTGGAATTCCTGAACGACGTATGGAAAAAATTCGCCGCCAAGCACAAGGACGTCGAACTCATGTACGTCGGCTACGGCTGGTACCTGGAAGAAATCAAGAAGTACTTCGAAGGCGACGACAGCGTGCATTTCGCTGGCGAACAGGGCGGGGAAACTCTCGCCGGCCTCTACGCCGATGCTGACTTCTTCTTGTTCCCGAGCACCACGGACACCTTCGGGAACGTGGTGGTGGAAGCCATGTCCACCGGCACGCCCGCCATCGTGAGCAATTACGGCGGCCCGCGCAGCATCGTGAAGGACGATTCCTGCGGACGCATCCTCCCGATCGACGAAGCCAAATGGCTCGACGCCCTGGAAGAATGCCGCACGCTCAAGCTGGAAAAGCCCGAAGTCTACGAGCAGATGCGCAAGGACGCCCACAAGCGCAGCATGCATTACACCCTCGAAAATTCGACAAGGGTGCAGTTCGATTATTTCCGCCAAATCAAGCGCGAATTTTACAAGCTGTAGGCTTTCACGCCATACAGCGCGGCGATGTAAATAGGCCATTATGGACGAGAATATCCTGAAGCATCTGCGTGCCTGGTTCAAGAAAAACGCGGCCACACTCCCGTGGAGGCCCACGGAACTCGACACGCCACGCAATCCATATGCGGTATGGATTAGCGAGACGATGCTCCAGCAGACGCAGGTTTCCACCGTGAAGGATTATTTCGTCCGCTGGATGGAACGGTTTCCCGACGTAGAAACGCTCGCAAAGGCAAGCGAAGAGGAAGTTTTCAAGTACTGGCAGGGCCTGGGGTATTACAGCCGCGCTAGGAACATCCTGAAAGCGGCAAGGATTATCGCAGAGAACGCCGGGATGCCGAACACCCGCAAGGAGCTTGAATCCCTGCCGGGAATAGGCGCCTATACCGCAGGCGCGATTCTCAGCCTCGCATTCCACAAGAGGGAAGCGATTCTGGACGGGAACCTGGTGCGCATATTCTCGCGGTTCTACGCCCTCAACTTTTTGCCCGACGGGAAGGCTGCGGAAACTTACTGGGACTACGCCCGCAATGTCGCGGACAGCCCGAAGGCATACATGCACAACGAAGCCCTGATGGAACTCGGGCGCACCGTATGCAAGTCCAAGACCCCAAATTGCACGTCGTGCCCGCTGGCCATCAGGTGCCGTGCATACCGCGAAGGGCGTGCAGAAGAATTCCCGCCGAAACGAACGCGCATACAAAAAGATTGGCACGGCACGGCGCTTGTCATCGAAAGCGCCGACGGCAAGATACTCGCCGTCTCCGATGGCCAAGCGTTCCTGCGCGGGCAACTCGCCCTCCCCCATTTCGAGACGCAGAGGAATGCGACTGCAGGCATTCCCCAGCAGGCCGAACGCTACATCGACAGCGACAAGGTCGCATCCGTAGAGGATTGCGGCTCATTCAAGCACGGAATCACCGTTCACAAAATCGAATGTAGGGTGCTGCACATAAAACTCAAATATAAAGCAGCGGGCCGCTTCACATGGGTTTCCAAAGATGCAGCAAAAGATGTTTTTGCCAACAGTTTCAGCCTAAAAGCATTGAAGCTGGCTTTATCCTAGATAAAACAGATTTTAATTTAGGCCGAAAGAAACGTACAAACTAAAATTACGATAACGCAACAGCATGCGAGATGCAAAAGCATGCGAGGAATCAAATGATTCACGCGAGAACTCCTTTATTCACCAACTAACCAAAAATACCCTATATTAGGGAATTGTGACGAATATAGAAAAGATTGCCTAGAATTATATTTTTTCTAGGTCACATTATAAATACATTTTACTTACAGTGTCAGAATGTCTTTCTGACGGAGCAAACGATTCGAATTCTATCGTAATCTGCCCCCGGAACCTGCACCACTTCATCCGCAAGGACGTGGATTAACGATCCCGTAAGAGAAAGACCGTACTTGGGGAACATCTGCTCGAAGGTCGCATCCCAATACCAGTCTCCCTTAACAACAAACGGGTCGCTGCTGCGCAAATTCCACCGTGCATCGCTCCTGTAACGCAGCGAATGCGATACGCGGAAACTCTTGCGGATAAGCCAGTCACCGGTAAAGGCGACAAAAAATTCGGCGGGAGTCACTTCAAACCGTTCTTCTTCGCCGTCAATCCTTTCGAAACCGGTCAAAGCACGGAACTTGAACATATCGCCAAGCCAGGCATCAACCCAGAATTCGCCGGTCACGCCCTTTATCCACGAATCGATGCGCGACACATTGCCATAGCGGAACTCGTAACCCTTGTCCTCTACGAAGCCGTCCACATCGAACGTTTCCGCACCCTTCTCGGCCCAGAACGAAGCGCGTCCGCCAAAAGAAAAAGGTGCCACCGTATCGGCAAAAGAAAGGTAACCCTGCAAAAGATTCATCTGGCCGTCAGGAGAAAGTTCAATCACGCTCTCCACATCGCCCAGCGCAAAAAATTCCCTGTCATCGGCAAGCGGGTTCAGTCGCGTACCCGACACGTTCTTGAAACCGACCGTCACCCCCAAGTTCTTCACAGCCAGGGGCAGGGATACCTCGATACTGTCCTGCACAAGCCAGTCCGCATCGTTCATGCCGAACATGACATCGGCCTTAAGCCAATTGAACGGAGCGACCCGCAACTGCATGAAGGGCCACACCACGTGATTGTCATCCAGTTCGGTATATACCGTCCCTTCGTCATCGACGACACGGAACGCGATTCCGGCCGAAAGCTGGAGCATGCCCTTTTCGCAAGCCTTCCCGCACTTGTAAAGCACGGAACCGTTCACTTCCTTGCGTTCTCCGTTTTCATCACGCAGTACGTTCTGGTACAGAGCGTCTTCAAATGCGGCCGTGATTGAGAAGTTCCAGAAGTCCGCACGCGCCTCGATACGCGGCTTCATGTGCACGGGCATCCAGCGCGAAGACTCCATGTATTCCCAAAGGTATTCTTCGCCCACAAGCACGGAGGCGTTCACAAAATCGTCCGTGTACCCGAGCCCACCATAAACGGAACTGAACATCGGATAATTGGCACCAAAGAACGCGAATTCATCTTCCACGATTTTCTTGCGGTAACTTGCAGTATGCGCCGCGTAATGGTCATCCTGGAAACCGCGGGCAGTCGCCCAGAAGCCCTTGAACGAAGGCGTCCTGAAACCACCCTCAAGAATCGGGGTGCGGTTTTGGGGCCTATCGGTCTCGGTAATCACATCCTGGTAAATCATGTCGCCAAGTTCGTTACCCGTCTTCACCCAGACGGAGGCTTCGAGCGGAGTCCACGAAGGCGTAATGGACATGCGATTGAAAAGAACCCGCTGGCGCAACTTCTGGGGAGTCCAGAGTTCGCTTTCGCTGTGCAGGCCGCCCGCACCGAGAATGCGGTCGAACTGGTAAGTCGGCCCACCCACAAGGAACGTACCGTCGTCACGGCTCACCGCTTCCATGCCTTCCATTTCGGCATCTATTGCGGCATGGGAATTTACGCAAAGCGGAAGCGCCGCTACAAAAGCTATGGAGAAAAGAGAAGTTTTCATTACCAGATTCTCCTTTCGATATAGAAGCCCACCGTCAGCGTGTTGGAACGTTCAGGCAAAGTCCAGAGTTGTTCCCACAGTACGTTCAGGCCCGCCACGTATCCCTTGAAATTCATGAACGGCATATTGACGCGGGCGAACCACCCGAATTCCGTCTCGTTGTCAAGAAGCATGCCCCCACGGCCTTCGTAAAACTTGTCTTCGTCATCAGAATCGGCGCGGGTCCAGTTGCAGGTAAATCCTGCACCAATCGCGAGCGGACGCAGGAGCCTCCAGTGCCAATCCAAACCGATACGTCCAATGAACTGGTGTACGCCCGGGAAAGGAATTCCTTCGGCACGCACCTTCACGTATGCGTAATTGAAGTGCACGAACCCATCGAAATCGGGCCAGTAGCTGTAGCGGAAACCCACACCACCGTAGAACGAATTCTCGACAGCTTCCACGAGATCGCCAAACGGATACATCTCACCACCTTCGATGGAAATGTAACCCTTGTTGAATGCATACGCGAGCGTATCCACGGGAGCCTTCACGGAGTCAACCGCCTGCTTCTTCGCCGTCGCCGGTGCGGGAGACTGCGTGGAATCCGGCGCTGAATTCTGCGCCCATGCAACCGCGGCAAGCAAAAGCGCGGCAAACAAAGTTCTTATCGGTTTCATGATTTTTTACGCTCCAAAGCCTGTGCAAAAAAGCCGTCGAATCGGGCGTCCCTGCTGCCGGGCAGCACCGGGTCCCCGACCTTCACGAATTCGGGATGAGCCTTTACAAACTTGTTGATGACCTGCGTCGTTTCGGCCGGATCGGGACTGCACGTGGCATACACCAGGCGGCCATCCTGCGAGAGCATTTCCGATGCGCGTTCGAGAATGCCGTACTGCAATTTCGTCAGTTCCACAATGGATTCGGGCGTCAGGCGGTAAACCGATTCGGGCCTCCGCGCAATCACGCCCATGTTGCTGCACGGGACATCAAGAAGGATGCGGTCGAACTTGGAAGAAAAGTGAGTGGAATCCACGTCAAGCGCATCGACACATTCCAGGTTCACATTCCTGAGGTCGAGACGGTCCATCAAGTCCTTCATCTTCTCGAGCCTGAACTCCGAGGAGTCGCTCGCATAAATAGACAACGTCGGGTCCATCTCCGCCATCAAGGCAGACTTTCCGCCGGGAGCCGCACAGGCATCCCACACCTTCATTCCCGGCTTTGCATCCAGAAGTTTCACGACATCGTATGCGGAAGGATTCTGGAACGAGAACATGCCCGCAGAAAATTCCGGCAAGGCGAGCAGCACCTTCACGCCCACGTCGCGCGGGATTTCGATAAAGCGATCGTACATGATGCTCGCGCCCGTAATGCCGATCTTTTCGGCAAGCACGGGAGCGCTTGTCTTCTGCAGGTTCACGCGAATCCATTCCACAGGGCGTTCCAGGGAAGAACGCGCAATGCTTTCGGCCCGGTCACCGCCATAGACGTCGAACCAGCGGCGCACCAGCCATTCAGGGATAGAATTCTCGATACTCACGCGGCGCACGCGCTGCGACGGGAGTGCGGGCGCGCCCGACCTGCGGGCAGAACGCAATACGGCATTCGTAAGCCGCACGGCTCCCTCGCCCAGGTTCGCGGACTTCGCCAGTTCCACGCAGGAATCAATGGCGGCATAATCCGGCACGTCCATGAAGAACATCTGGAAGAGTCCCATCTCCAATATGGTGCAGACTTCCACCGAAGGCATTCTCTTCACGAGCGACTTGATGAAATACTGCAAATAAAGATGCCGGCGGCAAACGCCGAGAGCCACTTCCATCGCAAACGGGGGAATACCGCTTTCCTTGATGAAAGTTCCTTCCTTCTGCCACAGCAGAAGAACGCGGTAGGCCTCTTCACGTTCCGTTAGCAAAATGCAAGTCCTTCGCGCTTCTGGAGTCCGCGCATAAAGTCGGCGACAGGCATCGGCTTCTTGCCTTCGGCCTGGATTTCAATAACTTCAAGCAGGCCATCGCCCGTACCGACGAACAAACGATTTTCCTTAAATTCAATAGAACCCGATGCAAGGTTCGATACGCCCTGAGCCGCCTTACAAGCGCCCACGCCGACCACATCCGTCTTGCGCAGGTAAACCGTACGGCCCGAAAGCGTCGCATATCCACCCGGCCACGGATTGAAAGCGCGGATGCGGTTATGGATAACGATTGCGGGCAAACTGAAATCGATGCGGCCCTCTTCTTTCTTGAGCTTGGGGGCACCGGATGCCTGCGCATGGTCCTGCGTCAGGTCTTTCTCGCATCCGCCTTCGAGCTGGGCGATAGCCTCGTCAAGCGCTTCGCAGCCGGGAGCGACCATCTTCTCGAGAAGGCTCGCGGTCGTATCCTGATGGTCGATGCGCACCACCTTCTGCGAAAGGATCGGACCATGGTCCATCTTTTCGTCCAGGCGGAAAACCGTAACGCCCGTCTCGGCGAGACCATCGGCAATCGCGCGCTGCACCGGAGCGGCACCGCGATACTTGGGCAGCAAGCTCCCGTGCACATTCACCGCACCGTATTTCGCCACGGCAAGGATATTCTTCGGGAGGATGGAATAGGCGACAACGACAAACAGGTCCGCACCGAAGGCACGCAAATCGGCCTCGAATTCCGGGGCCTTCAAATCGAGCGGCTGCAATACAGGGAGTCCGTATTCAAGCGCGAGCTGCTTTACCGGCGGGGGCGTCAGCACGCGGCCACGCCCCGCGGGCCTATCGGGCTGGGTTACCACGCCCACAACTTCCAGATGGTCAGATTCCTTTAGATGCTTCAAGAAGCAAGCCGCAAATTCCGGCGTTCCCATAAAAACTACTTTCATGTAGTACAATATAGAAAGAAATGACACCCGTCGCTACCGCTTTGCACGAGGCACCTTGGCGAAAGAATCCCCGCGACCTACGAGGCATTCTCAAGCACATGCTTGCGCCATTTTCCGCTTTTCCAGCGCCGCCAGAAAATAAGCGGGACCGTGCTGTAAACAGCGACAACGGCAATCCAGGCATAATGAGCCGGCAGTTCAATCACATATGCGGCAACGTACAGCGCAAGGGCGACAAACCAGTTCATCACGGCACTCGCAACCATCACCCAGAACGTATCACCCGCACCACGCAGGGCGCCCGCATAGATGACCAGGAGCACCTCGACAAAAATGTAGAGGGCGGCAAAACGCAGCATGAACATGCCCATCGGCCTAGCTTCCGCAAAAATCGCAAGCGCTTCCACCGAGGCCTCCGTAGCATCAGGCTGGAAAACATCCGTAAGCACACCGGGCAAAAAGACGAAAAGCACCCCGATAATCGCAGAATAGCCCCACCCCAGGCGGAGCCCCGAATAAGTGGACCTGTTTGCAGCAGCGCCATTTTTCGCACCTACGTAGCGCCCCACGAGGCTAGTAGACGCGACTTCAAGACCCATCAAGGGCACGTACGCCACCATGTCCCAGTTGAACATCACCGAAGAGGCCGTCGCCGCCGCAGGCCCGAGCGCATGGAACATCAAAATGAGCAACTGGAATGCCGACATGTTCAAAAACATTTCGACACCCGAGGGAATCCCCTTACGCAAGAGTTCACGGCAAAGCGGCCAGCTGAACGCAAACGCATTGCGCGTACGAAACCGCCTATGGCACGACTTGCCAAAGAATTTCACAAACAAAATAACTGTCGAGACGGCATTCCCCATCAAAGTCCCGTAGGCAGCACCCGCGACACCCAAAGCGGGAATCGGCCCCAAACCGAAAATCAGCACGAAATTGCAGACCACATTCACGATCATGCCCACGAACGCGGCCTGCATCACAATCTTGGTCTCGCCGATACCGCTAAAGAAGCACGGAGCCGCATTGCGCACCAACGAGATTATGCCGCCAAACATCAATATGTTGAAATAGGTCTTCTGGTATTCCAGCTGGTCCGCCGGCAAGTTCTCGAGTCCGAAAACCAAATGCCCCAGCGGGATTGTCGAATAAAGCAGGGGAACGCAGGCAAGCGAAAGGTAAACCGCCTGCATGAACACGCGTGCGCAATCCCAACGCTTTTTCGCCCCCAGGCGCTGTGCCACCATAGCCGTCGTGTAGCTCACCGCCCCCGTAAAAAACATCGTAAGCGCAAGCTGTACCGCACCGGCGCCAAGCGCAGCGTTCATCTCGGCAGGCCCCAGTTTAGATAAGAAAAGACGGTCGATAAACGTCATAAACGTATCGAACGACATCGACAAAAGCATCGGGAGCGCCACAACGAGCACATCCCGAATGTCACCCCGCTTCTTGGGAGCAAAAGAACTATTCGTCGTCTGAATCACGTTCAATTTCGGCAGCACCGTTTCCGCGGAGAGCCACGAGACGCACGCCGTTCAGAGTCAAATAAGGATCGTAGGTATCGATAACTTTGCTATGTCCCATGACCATCTGGCCCCATCCGCCCGTAGCGAAAACGGGAACCTTCTTCTTGCCCATCTCGGCCTTGATTTTTTCGACCAGCGATTCGAGCTCCGCCATGAACCCGTACAGGAGACCAGCACGGATGGCATCGTCGGTATTATTCGCAATCACATGGTCGGGCCACTCGATGCTCACCGGCATAAGGCGCGCCGCCTTCTCGGTCAACACATCCAAACTGGCGCTGATTCCCGGAATGATGATACCACCGGCAAATCCACCGTCCTTCATCACGTCAAAGGTCGTCGCCGTACCCATGTCCACGACGATAGCATCCTTGTAGCCGCGGTCGCGGAGCGCAATCACGTTGCAGAGGCGGTCGGCACCCAGCGAAGCCGGGTTCGGATAGGCAATCGGGCAGCCGAGGCAATTTCTGGAACTCACCACCTGTACCGGGCGCTTGAGGAGGGTCTGTAGAGCCTTGATCCACGGACGTTCCAAAGCGGGCACCACAGTGGAAAGGCCCACATGCGTAATCTCCGATGGTTTAATTTCAGAAAAACGCACAAGACCGCCAATGCGGTTCATCACCTCGTCACTAGTAGTCTCCTTGCGAGTGGTAAGCCTCCAATGGTCTACCACCTTGTCACCCTTAAAAATACCCAAAACCGTGTGGGAGTTTCCCACATCCACCACGAAAGATATCGTATTCGACTTTTTCAAATTCTTCTTCATGCGCAAATCACTAATTTTGCGCAAAAGATAGAAAATTGAAAACGCCAATGATTGCTATATATGCTTCCATGGCTAATTTAGGCTATACATTCCTGCTCATCCTGACGGCGGCAATCTGGGGTTCGGGCTTCGTCGCCCAAATCGAAGGAAACGCCTTCGGGCCATTCGCATTCTCGTGCATCCGCTGCTTTATCGCCGCAGGCTTCCTGGCCCTAATCTTCAAGATTCTCGATGCATTCGGCAAGAGCCCCCGCAGGCCGCGCAACCGCAAAGAAGCGTGGCTGCACTGGAAGGCCGGATTCTTTTGCGGGCTCGCACTCTGCACCGCGATGAACCTGCAACAACTGGGAATGTTCCTCGGCACCCCCGCCGGGAAATCAGGATTCCTCACCGCCTGCTACATCGTACTCGTGCCTGTCGTGAGCCTGTTTCTCGGCAAGCGAACCTCATTGAAAACCTGGGTTTGCATCGCCATCACAACGGCGGGACTCTACCTGCTCTGCGTCAAGGACGGTTTCTCGATTGAACTTTCGGACAGCGTCTCGCTCCTATGCGCACTGGCATTTTCGTTCCACATCCTCGTCATCGACAAGTTCGTAAACCACGTGGACCCCATCCGCGTTTCGGCAATTCAATTTCTGACAATCGGCGTCTTGACCGCTCCGCTGATGATTATATTCGACCTGAAATTTCCGGCAATGGATTTCAGTACCGTAATTGCCGCATTTGTAAATCCGTATGCAGTAGCAGGCCTTACGTTTGCAGCCCTATGTTCCAGCGGTATCGCCTACACGCTGCAGATTGTCGCCCAGGATAAAATCAATCCCACTATCGCATCGCTCACGATGAGCCTGGAATCGGTATTCGCCGTCCTTGCGGGTTGGGCCATTCTAGGGGAACAGCTTTCCGCCCGCGAGATTTGCGGCTGTGCAATCATGATGGTAGCCATCGTAATTGCGCAAATCAAGCCTGCTTCTTCTTAATGAGAAGAATGCCCACGACAATAATCGCAAAACCCACCGCCAGCGAAAGGACCGCGCTTCGCATGAATCCCGCCACAATATAGCTGACAAAGCTCACGCACGCAACAGATAGCGCATAGGGCAACTGCGTATTCACGTGATTTACATGGTTACAATCCGCGCCGGCACTCGCCATAATCGTCGTATCGGAAATCGGAGATATGTGGTCGCCACAGACGGCACCCGCCATGCACGCCGAAATGGAAATAATCATCAAGTTCGGATCAATGCCCGAGAATGCCGCCACCACAATCGGAATCAAGATGCCAAACGTTCCCCACGAAGTTCCAGTCGAGAAAGCGAGCCCCACACCGATAAGGAAGATGATTGCCGGCATAAAGTTCATAAAGCCAGCGGCGCTTCCCGAAATGAGACCAGCCACAAAATCCTTCGCGCCAAGCGTATCGGTAACTCCCTTCAGGCTCCAGGCAAGCACGAGAATCAAGATTGCGGGGACCATCGTCTTGAAACCTTCGGGTACGCATTCCACGCACTTGCGCAATTTTAAAACACGGCGCCCCAGATACCAAATCACCGTCACAATGAACGTGCCGAAGCTACCGATTACAAGGCCAACCGAGGCATCGCTCGCTCCAAACGCATCGACAAAGCCCTTATGCGCCGTTCCGCTCGAGAAAAATCCTCCCGTATAAACCAACCCGGCCACGCAAAAAACGATCAAAGCTACAATCGGGAAAATCAAATCGATAACGGTACCTCGAGAATCTTCACGCTTCAAAGACTCCGTCTGTGCGCTGAGCTTTTCAGCCGCAGTCTCATATTTCTTCATCGGGCCAAAATCGACCTTCAAAAGAATCAACGAGAACAAAGCGATAATGGTCAGCAGCGCATAGAAATTATAGGGAATAGATTTTACGAAAAGCCCAAGGCCATCCTCGCCTTCCACAAAGCCGGTAACAGCAGCGGCCCACGAACTGATAGGCGCTATAATGCATATCGGAGCGGCAGTCGCATCAATCAGGTACGCCAGTTTCTCGTGGCTCAGCTTGAATTTGTCCGTAACAGGGCGCATCACGCTACCCACCGTGAGGCAGTTGAAGTAATCGTCCACAAAAATCAGGATACCCAAGATGACCGTCGCCAGTTGGACACCCATCTTGGACTTGATATGCTGCCCCGCCCATTCTCCGAAAGCCGCCGCACCTCCGGACTTATTCATCAAGACGACCAGTGAACCCAGAACCACCAGGAAAAGGAGAATGCCTACGTTCCACGGATCAGACACCTGCTTGACCATGCCGTTTTTGAATACGGCTTCCAGGAAATGGGGGAAGTTGCCTTCGCTAATGAGCAAGCCACCCATCAAAATGCCCACGAACAGAGACGAGTACGCCTCCTTCGTAATGAGGGCAAGGACAATCGCAACAACAGAGGGCACCAGCGCCCAGAATGTTCCATGAAAGTAGGATACAACCTCAACAGCCTGTTGTTCCATAAAATACTCCTTGAGTTTGCAAGGAATATAACAAAACAAGCCTTTTGTGGTTTTATTCCACTAAATTCGCATCGAAATATCGAGTGCTTTAACGCTGTGCGTGAGTGCACCGACCGAAATGTAGTCGAGCCCGAGCGTCGCGATTTCCTTCGCGCGTTCGAGCGTCATGTTGCCGGAGCCTTCCACCAGGCACGGATCACCGCTTTCCTTGATAATCTTCAGGGCCTCGGCCATCATCTCGTTGCTCATGTTGTCGAGCATGATGACGTCCACACCCTTGTTCAAAAGAGCGCGCAGCTGGTCGAAGTTTTCGACTTCCATCTCGACCATCAAGTTCTGCTTGTTGTTCTTCTTCACGACCTCGAGCGCCTGGAGCACGCCACCCGCGGCGGCGATGTGGTTGTCCTTCACGAGCACCATGTCGAAGAGCCCCATACGGTGGTTGGAACCGCCACCCACGCGCACGGCATACTTCTGCAGCGTGCGGAAGCCGGGAACCGTCTTGCGCGTATCGAGCACCTTCGTCTTGCCGCCCTTGAGGGCTTCCTGGAAGGTATGCGCGACCGTCGCCACGCCCGAAAGCTGCTGGATAAAGTTCAGGAGAGTGCGTTCGCCCGTCAAGAGTTCGTGCGTCGTACCGTCCATTTCGGCAATCAGGTCGCCCTTCTTGACGACATCGCCGTCTTTCTTGTGGAGCGTCACCTTCACGCTGGCCTTCAGTTCCTGGAACACGAGTTCGATGACCGGGAGGCCGGCGAGCACGCCGTCTTCCTTGGCAATCAGGCGAGCATGCTGCTTCTGATCGGCAGGGATAGTCCATTCGCTGGTGACATCGCCCGTACGCACGTCTTCGGCAAGCGCCAAGCGGATCATCGTGAGAGCATCATTAACTGGGAAAACGGGTGTTGAGCAATCTCCATACATAACTTAACTTCCTGTTGTCAAAATGTGTAATGTGAAATGTGTAATGTAATATTTTTCATCAATCATTCCACATTCGTCATCTCACATCGCTATTGCGCTCCTTTACCGGTCAAGACAACGTAAACAGTGCGGACAAGAATCTGGAAATCCAGTAGCAGGCTCATGTTCTCGTAGTAATACATGTCGTACTGCAACTTGATTTTCACGTCCTCGGTGCTGGTATCGTAATGATGGCGCACCTGCGCCCAGCCGGTAAGGCCAGGCTTCATCTTGAGTCGGCTAATGTAGAACGGAATTTCTTCACGGAGCTTGCTGATGAACACGGCACGCTCGGGACGCGGCCCCACCATGCTCATGTCACCCTTCAACACGCACAAAATCTGCGGCAGTTCGTCGATACGGGTCTTGCGCAGGAACTTGCCTATCTTCGTGACACGCGGATCGTCCTTAGTCGCCCACTGGGCACCGAACTTCTCGGCATCGGTCCGCATGGTACGGAACTTGTACACCGTGAACGGCTTGCCGTAAAGTCCAATGCGTTCCTGGGAATAGAACACCGGGCCACCGTCCTGCAACTTGATGGCGATGGCCGCGAGAATCCACAGCGGGAACGACACCAAGCCGATAAACCCGCCCACGACCAAATCCATGATGCGCTTCACGCGCACCTGCCAAGGGGGCATGGTGAACGCGAAAAGTTCCTGCAATTCAAAACCGTAAACGAGGTTCGCCTTGAACCGTCCGTTCACCACGGGGTAAAGTTCCGGAACTATATAGATGTGCAGCGCCATCTCGCAAATCCACACGAGCACGCGCATAATCTCTTGCGGCGAAGAACTTTCGTGCGCAATGACAATCCCGGTCACGCGATACTTTTTCACGAGAGCGGCCAGGTCCGAATATTTACCAAGCACGGGGAAACCGGCGAACTCACGATCCATCACCTGGAAGCGCTCGTCCACAAACCCGATAACGCGCTGACCTCGTTCCGGCGTATTCTTCAAGTCTTCGGCAACCTTGCGGCCCGCCTCGGTAGCGCCGAGCACCAGGATATTGTTCGCCCCGTAGCCAAGCCGCAATAGACCGCGCAGGCACAGGTAGATGAACATCCTGAACGAAGCTACAAGCACCATCGCAAGTCCGCCGTAAATGAATATCCACGGGAAGCGGGAACCGTACAGGTAACCTTCGCTCAGCGGCATGTTGGACGAGAACTTGGAGATGAACTCCGAGCCGAAAAGGCACACGATAATAAGGACAATTCCAATGATGACACCGCGCAGCACACGCAGAATCTGGTGCGTTCGCGACATCAGGAGCCACGAGCGGTAAAGCCCCGCGCAAGTGAACAGCACGAGCCATGCGATATTGAGAAAAAGCCCCATGTGGGCATAATCCGCAAACAGCTTGCTCGGGTCGTACTTGTCGGCAATCCAGCCGCTATGGAACTGCACCCAAAAAGCGAGCATGAAGCAAATGGAAAGAGCCACGAAATCCGAAAGGATAACGAGGATACGTTCCAATGTAGCAGCGCGTATCATAATGAACTAAACTACAAAAATCCGGCCGAAAAGGCCACCTCGCTAGGCGAGGAAGCGGATAACCTGGCTCTTTTCGACGATTTCGGGCAGGGCGTCGATGGCATCCACCGCCTTCGAGGCCTTGCAGTCCTGCGTTTTTTCGGTAATGACCACGATGGAGACCTTGCCCGGGTCATTCACGTTCTTCTGGATAATCGTCTCGATGGAGATGCTATTCTCGGCAAGAACGCTCGTGATCTTTGCGAGCACGCCGCAAGCGTCGCGGGACGTGAAGCGCAGGTAGTAGCGGGCCGAAGTTTCCGAAATCGGGACGAGCGTCGCAGAATTATCGACGTTGAACCAGCCCATCGGGAGCGCCTTGCGGGAACCCTGGTCCACGGAGCGGGCCAAGGAAACGAGGTCAGCCACGACAGCGGAAGCCGTCGGGAGGCGGCCAGCACCGGCGCCGGTCTGAACCGTTTCGCCCAGGTTGTCGCACTTGAGGTAAACGGCATTGATGACGCCGTTCACGTTGGAAAGCAGGTTTTCGTTCGAGACGAAGCACGGATGGACACGGGCGTCCACGCGGTCTCCGTCGCGGTGGTAAATGCCGAGGAGCTTCACGCAGCAGCCGAGTTCCTTGGCGAACGCGATATCCTGGGCGGTAATCTTGGAAATGCCCGTAACGTGAATCTTCTCGAAGTCCACGCGCTTGCCGCTGCAGAGGCTAGCGAGGAGGGCGGTCTTGTGGGCGGAGTCGATACCTTCGATGTCGAAGGTCGGGTCGGCTTCGGCAAAACCGAGCTTCTGGGCGTCCTTCAAGACCACGTCAAAGTCGAGGCCTTCATCGGCCATGCGGCTCAGGATGTAGTTGCAGGTGCCGTTGATGATGCAGCTCAGGTGTTCCACCGTAGAGCCGAGCAGGCCTTCCTGGAGGCTGCGGATAATGGGAATGCCACCGCCGACAGCGGCTTCGAACAGAACGTGCAGGCCCTTTTCGGCAGCGAGCGGGAAAATCTCGTGGCCGTACTTCGCGAGGAGAGCCTTGTTCGCGGTCACCACGTGCTTGCCCGAATTGAGAGCGGCCAGGATCCACTTGCGCGGCATGTTGTAGCCACCGGCAAGTTCCACGAGCACGTCGATGCCGTCACCGGCAATCATTTCATCGGCGTTGGTCGAAACCTTGTAGCCCTTCGCCTTGTACGGGGCAACTTCTTCTTCGGACTTCGCGCAGATGCAGGCGAGTTCGAGTTCGACACCGAGCTTTTCCTTGTACTCGGCAATCTTCTGTTCCAAAATCTGAATGACACCGCCACCGACGGTTCCAGTACCAATAAGTCCAATACGCAGCATATTGCGTCTCCATTTTTAAATTTTTCGGAGACACAATATAGAATTTTACGCTAGAAGCCCACAGTCACCTTGCGGGTTCCATACCCTATCCGGAGCACAAAACTACCCGGAGCAGGCACAGTCACGTTGAAATTCGCACTGCCAGCCACTCCACGGAGCACCTCATTGCCCTGCATATCGAACAGCACGTAGGTAGAACCGCTCCTTGCACCCGCCACCTGCAAGGTGTTGTCCAGAACAGCCACGCTAAACTGCGGCACGGGGGCGACATCGATGCGGTTGGGCTTGGAACTGCTGGAGGACTTGTCCGACTTCTGGCTCGAACTGGACTTCGCGCTAGAAGACGACTTCGCGGAACTGGAGGACTTCGCAGAAGAACTCGAAGCAACGCTCGACGACGATTCGCTAGAACTGGACGCCACAGAACTGCTGGAAGGCAACTTTTCGAATTGGGCTACAAGGTTAACAGTTTCCGTTGCAGTGAAGTAACACGAGGCGTAAGTTCCGCACACCGTATTCCATTCAACAAATCGGTAGCCCTCATTAGGTACAGCTTCTACATAGACTCTCTTTCCATAGTCAAATGTATCGTAAACAAAGCCCAACGATCCCGTAGACCATGTACTTCCAAGCCTGAGTCTACCCGCATTGCCAAGATTCGATTCTACAGAAACATACACCCGTATTTTTTCCCATTTTGCATAGAAATTCAAATTTCCCGATTCCTCGGCGCCAATCTCAGTAACGGCGCTCCCTGAGAATTCCGCGTTCCTATACCAGCCCGCGAATGTATAGCCCTCACGTTCGAGTACAGGCAAAGCGACACCTTCTCCGGGCGTGTACACAAAGACGGAATACGAGCCCGAAGTATCCTTGTGAAGAATGGCAAAATTTCGTTCCTCTTTTTGAGCAAACACGGGGTAGTAATCTCCCTGTTTCCAAACTTCGCCATTGATACCACCAGCAACGACATTACCCTCAGAATCCTTCTGCATATAATCGTGCAAGGCCGCAGCGAGCGAGCCATCCTCGAAAGCATCCGCCGCAACTGCCTGAACCTTGTCATCTTCGATTCCAGCAGCAGTCAAATAGAAGGTATTATCAATAATCCATTTATCTGGCCCCTCATCGTATTCATACTCTTCCGAGAACGAGCCCTTGTTGTAATTGTTAAGAATAAAGGATTCCATCGGGTGGTAGTAGCACACGGCATCTTTGTTAGACGCAAGCGCTGTCACGGGCAAACCAGAACCAATCAACCCTCCAACCATACCCGAAGAAGGGCCTTCAATATCAGAGACGCTGTAGTTATTCGCTATAAAAGCATTACCGAGAAGGTGACCGACCAGGCCACCCGCACTAATTGTACGCACATTAACATAAGATGTTCCATTGATATCACGGGTTACCGTATCCGCATACAGCTTCATGGAACCTTCATGGAAGTTCTGCACAAGCACCAAATCGGTATAGCTGCTCCCCACAAGGCCGCCCATATAGCCACTGCCCCTTGCCGACATTTTTCCACGATGGCTGCTATTTTTTATAACGAGCGTTGTATCGGAAAACGCAACAAGTCCGCCCATCGCTCCAGCAATATAACCCTTAAAATGACAGTTTTCCAATGTCAAAGGAAGATCGGCATTGCCAACTATACCACTGCCTTCCGAGTAAGTATCATCTATGGTCAAGTTACGAATGACGGTCTGTTTCTCTCTATCCGAAGACAAAAGTGCATGGAACAGCCCAGCGCCATCCTTAATAAACAAGCCTGAAATCTTATGCCCCTGGCCATCAAACAGCGCCAAGGAACCTTCAATTCGCGACCAGGGCATAAACTTATTCACCCCAGATTCATCAAGCGTCCCATCACGTTTTAGGACATTCTCGTTCACCACGATGTCTTTCGTGAGCTTACCGCAAAGGTGCGATTGCAATATAGTTTCGTGATAATAACGGTCGGCATTGACTATTTGTGCAAAGCCATAAAGTTCCGCCACATCAGAAATCTCATAGCAGCTGTCCGTAGCATCTAATGCAGGTGTTTTCAATTCATACCATTTTGCATAGAAATCCTTATCACCCACATCTGTAGCAACCATCGCACTTATACGTTCCCCCGTTAACTCTTCATTGTCGTACCACCCTACAAAGAAGTAGCCATACCTATTCATATCATAGATACCGTCAATCGGCAACGCTTTTTGAAATCCTTCAAGATACTCGCAAACAGCATCCTCCTCATGACGATAAGAACAATATCCATAATTCGCCTCCCAACTCGTATCAAAATCGCCGCCATTGAGATGGAACGTTATTTTATAGACATTTTTCAGTTTCGCCCAATATTCAAGATTACCTATTTCATTGGTAGAAATAGCCGTACCCTTGTTCCCACTGAATTCCTTGTCCTTGTACCAGCCAAGGAACGCCGTATTTTCCTTGACAACCGTATCAGGCAAATTGTATGTAAATCCGGAAATGTAACTGTTGAAATAAACAGCCGTATCTCCCGTAAAAGTATGGAACGAAACCTTGTAACGGTCTACAGAAGAGTTCTTAAGTTGACCCGAAAAATTCGGGTATTTGTCTTTCTGCACATCTTGCCCCCAAATGGGATCGGCCTCGTGCAGCGCAAACGCCACCACACCCTTTTTGAACTGGTCCGACGTTACATGCATAATACCGTAACTGTCGAGTTTTTCCTTGCTGTCCAATATATAGGAATTCTTGACGTCAAGCGTTCCACGATTAGTTTCATACAAGAAACCGTCTTCCACGCTGTAGCTGTTTTCCATTGTCAGCACAACATGTTCGCCAATCCGCTGTACAATGTTCGCGTTTTTTCCATAACCCTTAGCATAAACCTGGGACTGATTATAGCAGTTCAATATTTTTGCATACGAATCTTTTCCGTCTTCCAAATCAGAATCAATCACGTCTACGGCAAATACTGCTGCACCTACCCCAGTATGGCTCTTCATTTCAAAATACGAATCGACTATTCCCAAGTTCTTTATGACCGTCGGGGTCTCGGGGTTGGCGACCAGGACGCGAATAAAGCCCACATCCTGAGCATCGGCATCTTGTGTCACATTCTGGAAAAGGCCCGAAATCGTGTGACCGTTTCCATCGAACGTGCCCGCGAAGGTGTCTAACGGGTTCCATGACGCAAACTCGGCAGATAATTCATCATCGTCATAAGAATTGAGGACATCGCTGTTGACAACGATATTCTTCGTGAGCTTGCCACAAGCGGCCTTGTTCCGGAGAAAGCCATCGGTTCCATTCACAATGGCGGCAAAACCGTAAAGTTCGGCCTCATTCGAAATTTCATAACATCCGTCCGACAAGACCGGAGCTGTAGGAGTGATAATAATAGCATTTGCCGATATTGTGGCAAAAAGAATCCCTCCGAGAGCTAGAATGGAATGTTTCATAGAACCTCCTCCGTTATAATTCTAACATCTTTTATAAATATAATATAACGAAATAGCTATATTTACCCATATGGAACAGGAATCCGTCAATCCGGCAATCGGCTCAATTCTCGACGAGCAAAAACTAAAGAACATTGTCTACCCGGCAAGGCTCTTCAGGACGCGCCTTAACGAAGAATTTTTACGTGCGAACCGCACTCGCAAGCCGTTCCTGTATATCAAGATGTATGCCCACCAGTACGACTTCTTCGGCTGGGGCAGCCCGAGCAGGACTGTCGAAAATACATGGCGCATCAGCATCCTCACGATGTTCTCGCACCTCAGATTCATCGATGTCTTGGGCTATTTGTCCGATGGCAGCGGGCTCGGCATCATCCTTTTGAATTCCGACCTTTCGACTCTCGAATCCATCCGCAAGGAAATCCTGCACAAGCTCAACGACGCGGGCCTCATCCAGACGCTCCGCATCAATCCCAAGAGGCCGATTTTCGAAGCGTATTTCTATACCGGCTATCAGGAAAAGGACAACCTGGAACTCGCGGATAAAATCAAGGATTTCAACAGCACGAACGGCAGGTTCTTCTCGCTCGAGCGACTGAACCTCGACCACATCTGGGAGCACCCCCACAAGATTCGTTTCCGTCATATCATCAAGCGACTCGTCGACGTGTCTTGCTCCAGCTTCGCCCTGGTAGTTCTTTCCCCGCTGCTCCTGTTCTGCGCACTCGCAGTGAAAATCAGCGACCACAAGGGTCCCGTCATCTTCAAGCAGACACGCGTAGGCAAGAACGGAAGACTATTCACCATGTACAAGTTCCGCAGCATGTACGTGGATGCCGAAGAACGCAAAAAAGAACTTATGGCCCATAACGAGACGGGCGGCAAGACCTTCAAGATGAAGAACGACCCGCGCATCTATCCGTTCGGCCGCATACTTCGCAAGTTCAGCCTCGATGAACTGCCCCAGTTGGTGAACATCATCAAGGGAGACATGTCCATCGTGGGTCCGCGCCCGCCGATTCCTTCCGAAGTGGAAGAATACGAACCGTGGCACCGCATGCGCCTGTCCGTTACACCGGGCCTCACCTGCATCTGGCAGGTCAGCGGCCGCAGCAACATCTCGTTCGAAGGGCAGATGCGCCTCGACAACGACTACATCCGCCGCGACGGCAAGCTCGGTGAAGACATCAAGCTCATCCTCAAGACCTTCAAGGTCGTGTTCAAGGGCGAAGGAGCGTATTAACAGATGTGGGATGTTAGATGTGAAGTGCGAAATTATTGACTCACATTACACATCACACACTCCACATTACACATTTTTCTGGGTTGGTTGATTGGTTGGTAACAAAGGATGTGAATATGAAAAGGACAATCATTACAACCGCCCTCGTGGCAGCATCAATTGCCTCAGCCGCAAACATTACCGTAGACCCGACTGCCACCGCGCAGAAGGTCATCGGGTTCGGTGCCGGCGCCGCCTACTACCAGAGCTGGATTGCCGCCATGAGTTCTTCGATGCTGAAGGACTTCTACGACACCGCTTTCACGGGACTCAACCTCTCGTTTCTCCGCATCGGCAACTGGAAACAGGATGACACTACGAGCATCGTCGCCGATGCCGCCATCATCAAGGCAGGCAGGGAGCGTCTCGGCAACCGCTTCAAAATCGAAATGTCCAGCTGGTCTGCCCCGGGCCGCCTCAAGCCGAGCGGCAGCGTAAACGGTAGCGTGAACGGTCAGAAAGTCAAGAGCCAGAATATGCTCAAGACCTCCAACAGCGACCCGTACGGAAAGTTCGTCTACAGCGAATTCGCCCACTGGTGGAAGACATCCCTGCAGGCTTACGAGAAGATGGGCATTACCCCCGACTACATCAGCCTCCAGAACGAACCCGACATGGAAGCCGATTACGAAGAGACTCTGTTCGACCCCAACGAAGGTGAAATTGCCGGCTACAAGCAGGCGCTCCAGGCCGTGCGCGATTCTATCAAGACGCTTGCCAACCCGCCGAAGATTATCGGCCCCGAACCGCTCGGCATCGGCTACAGCAACTTCGAAAAGTATGTGAAGGCTCTCGACAACAATAACCTCGACGGTTACGCCTACCACCTTTACCACGCCGGCGACGGAAACGACAATTCCGGTACGAACTACCTGAATCCCGAAAACTTCCGCAAGGCCATGACCAATATCGCGAAAAACTACGGGAGCGACACCAAGCCCATCATCATGACCGAGTTCTGCACCATGGAAAACGAGGTTCGCGAACAGGACATGCTGGGCCTCGCCCACATCATGCAGGTTGGCTTCACGAGCGGAAAGCTGAACGCATACATCGCCTGGGAACTCTTCTGGGGCGAACCGAACGGGCAGCTCATCGGCGTGTGCCCGGGTAATGGCTGGAGCAGCTGTACCGAAGCAAAGCTCTACATCAACCCCGAATACCACGCCATGCGCCACTACTCCAAGTTCGTGAACCCGGGTTGGCGCGTGGTGAGCTCCACGGCTGACGGTTCCAACGTGTATGCGGTCGCCTTCCGCAGCGCCGACTGCGACTCCATTACCGTCGTCGCCATCAACAAGGGTTCGGCACAGAACCTGAACCTCTCCGTGAACGGCTACGCCCCGATTTCCGCGGTGCAGTCCACCGAAAACGGCGCCAAGAGCAAGAGCATCACGGCTAGCGCCATCATCGACGCTCCGGCAAAATCCATCACGACAGTCGTGTTCACCACGAGCAATACGGCTGCGCTCCAGTGCGAAGACTCCCCCATCGAAGATCCCTATATCGATCCGAGCAGCCAGATTGGTGATTCGCTCGTCATCGTGGACTACGCAAACGAATCGAGCGCCGGCACATGGAGCAGCGATGCGAGCCTCGGCAAGGTCACGTTCGAAACCACCCCGCTCGACGGCATTTCAAAATATGTAAAAGTCCCGCTCGCCGATTGCGCTCAGGATGAATGCGGCTACCAGCACGCCCTCTTCACCATTCCCGACGCGGCCGCCGTGAAGGACCCGCTCACCAAGTGCAAGGAACTCGTGTTCACCATGCGCAGCATCAATACCGACGACGCCTCCGTGAACATCGGCGGCGCAGGCGGCAGCACCTGGAGCAACTATCAGTATGGCAACAACGCCCCCGCAGGCGCCTGGGACCAGGTCTCCGTACCGCTCGATAACGAAATCGACTCGACCGGCGCACCCTTCGGTTCTACGCAGCTCTCGTTCAACAGCGACAACGCGGGCATCTACATCGCAAAGATCGTGGCAACCGGCTGCGGCACACACGCCATCAAGGGAATGAACACGAACTTCGCCGCAAACGACATGAATGCCGAAGCCAAGGTGTTCGACCTGAACGGCAACCTGCTCTGGAGCGGCATCAAGGGCCAGGCGTTCAACGCCGACGGCACCATCCGCCTCGACCTGAACAAGGGCCTGTACATCGTGAAGACGAAGGCTTCTACCATGAAAGCGGTGAAATAAATTGATAATAGATGATGGATGATGTGGATGTGAAATGACTAATTACACATCCAACACTACACACAAAAAAAACGGCCTTGCGGCCGTTTTTTTTCGTTCCAAAAGCAAAGCTATTCGCCTTCTTCGAGGGCTTCCTTGAATTCATCGACAATCGCGATGTATTCGTCAATCTTGTCTTCCTTGGAATCCAGGTACGAAAGAATCTGGTCCAGATGTTCCTTCTGGAACACGGCCTTGAGCTGGCGGCTCGCGTGGCCCTTGTAACCCCATTCCTTGAGGATTTCATCGGTCACGAGGAAGGAATCGTCCATCGAGACAAAACGCATCGGGCCGTAGACCGCCCAGTTGTGTTCCATCTGCATGCATTCCGGTTCCTGCAGTTCGGGATTGGACATGAAGCGCTGGATGTGGCGGGTACGCACGTCCTTAATCTTGTCGATGCGCATGTAACCCATAATCAGGTACTTGTTGCGCTTTTCGGAATCACTCAGGCCCTCATAGCGGGTCCCGAACAGAATGTAGCGGCTCTTCGCACGCACAATGGCATTGATGTTCTTTACGTTGCAGCAGCTCATCAGGCCGTAAGTGCTGGTTTCGTAGTTCGGTTCGTAGAAGAAACCCTTGCCGTTTTCGTTCAGCTGGTCACGCACCGGCATTTCGGACTGGTGACTGGTTTCCACGTAAAGCAGGCTACCGGCGGCATTGCCTCGGTAATCCTGCCAACCTTCGAGATTGATTTGTGTTTTCGGCATATTACATCTACTCACTATGATAAAAAAAACACAAGCGGACCTAAACAGGTTCGTCAGTTACAATCGCAAAATACATTTTTTATAAGTTACAGGACAACTGATTCGGCAGATATCCCATCAATTCCGAACAAAAAGGCGCCTTTTTCAAAGAATTTTGCAGTATCGGACGTCAAATAGGTCGTTTTTCCGCCCTTGGAGAGGCGAGCGTCCATCTCCGGGTGGCGCTTGAGGTAATCGAGCGTCTTGTTGGCCACGATATCGCCCTGGAAAACGAGCCGAACCTGCGGTGGCAGTGCGGCGCGTATCTCCGCCTCCAAAAGCGGGTAGTGCGTGCAGGCCAAGAGCACCGTATCGATCTGCGGGTCCTCGGCCAGGAGCGCGTCGACATCCTTCTTGACAAAGAAGGCCGCCCCCTCGGTACCGCGTTCCCCGTACTCCACCAGCGGGACCCACATGGGGCAGGCGTGCTGGGTAACCTTCAGTTCAGGGAAAAAGTTGTGAATTTCAATCCCGTAGCTGTTCGAAGACACCGTGCCCGAGGTCGCAAAAATCCCGATGTGCCCCGTCTTGCTGAAGCGTCCAATCTCTTCGGTCGTGGGCCTGATAATGCCGAGCACCCTCTTGTCCGGAAATTCATAAGGCAGCACGTCTTGCTGGATGCTCCGGAGAGCGCGCGCCGAAGCCGTATTGCAGGCGAGAATCACGAGCGGACATCCCCTGCCGAAAAGTTCGCGCACGGCCTGGAGGGTATAACGGTATATGGTCTCGAAACTCCTGGAACCATAGGGCGCACGCGCATTGTCGCCCAGATACAAGAAGTCGTAGCCGGGCAGGGCCTTCTTGAGGTTCTGCAATATGGTGAGTCCGCCGAACCCGGAATCGAAAACGCCTATCATACGGCGGCATCCATCCTGTCGCGGACAAGGTGCATCAAGTCCCTGCGCGGGTCAAGTTGACCGCGTTCGGCAATCAGCGCCTTCACGTCTACAGGTTCAAGAATCTTCACCGTCACCTTGCATCGAGAGGAATCCTTGCGGTGTTCCCAAGTAAAACCGGAGCCCTTGATATAGACCGGGAGAATAGTAGCCTCGGTCTCCGCCGCAAGCCTGAACCCGCCGCTCTTGAACGGGACCATGTTTTCGTCCTTGCCACGGGTTCCTTCCGGGAAAATAAACAGCCTCGGGGCGCGGCCCTTCGCCATCGCCTCGCGGATAAGTTTTGCGCCGCCGCCCTTTTCGCGGTTGATAAGCACGCAGCCAATCTTCTTCATCCAGAATCCAAGGAACGGGATGAACCGCAGTTCGGCCTTCGCGATAAAACCGATGGTACGTTCAATAGCAAGGAAAATTATCGGGATGTCCGCATACGAATTGTGGTTGCCCATCACGAACACAGGGCGCGTCCAATCGACACGACCAAGGATGGCCTGATCTTCGACTGAAAGATCAATCCGCAAAACCTTCATGCAGAACCGGGCAAAGCTTTGAATTTTCTTGTCCAGCCAGAGGTCGACTTCCTTGCGCCTGAAAATCAACATAAACGGCAGAATCAGCATATGTACGAACATGTACGAAAGTACCAAGACGACAACGCGGATTTTGAACAAAATAATAGGCATATAGAAATCCTGCTGGTTTTTCGCGTTGCGGGGCAGGAACCTCGACCGCCTGTAATTGCGGAGACGGCCCTTCCAGTAACGCTGTTTACAATATAACAAAATCAGGTATGCCTCAGCCCGCGTGACCCCGACATAATAGAGCCGCCGTTCTTCATCCAGCTGCTTTTTCCGCTCTCGCCTGCGGCCGCCGCACTCCCCGGGGGTGAGCCCTTCGGCAAGCCCGGCATAAAAAACCACAGCGTACTGCAAGCCCTTCGATGCGTGCACCGTTTCCACGTGGATTCCGTCTTCGACCGTACCATCTTCCACCTCCTCGCCCGCCATCGGCAGTTCCGCATCGCGCAAGACTTGCTCGTAGTAGACGCGCTGGCGGTTGTACCGCACCAAGATGGCGAAATTTTTCCAGGCGAGGTCATAACTTTCGCGCAGTTCCTTTATCTTGCAGATAATCTTGAGCATTTCCTCGATGGGCGTTTCGGATACCCACACCTCGGGAGGGCGGTTCTCCCTGAAAATCGGGTTGCCTCCCGAGCCCTTCGGGTTCCCCGCCCGCAACACCTTGCGGAGCCTGAGCGGCTTGTTTTCGAAGATGTCATTGGCGAGGTGCAGAATGCTCGGCGTGGAACGGTAATTCCACTCCAGCCGGATAAGCGTACTCTGCTTAAAATCCTCGCAGAACCGGTTTATGTTCCCGATATCCGCACCACGGAACCCGTATATAGCCTGGTCATCGTCGCCGACTACAAACAAACTATTCCTATCCCCCAGGAGCGCCTTCACCATGCGGTACTGCGACGGGTTTATATCCTGATATTCATCCACCAGGATTTCCGTCCACTGCCGCTGGAAAAACGCACGGGCCTCTTCGTGATCTTCGAGCAGGTGTATCGCCTGAAATATCAAATCCTCGAACACGACCTGCCCGCTGTCGAGCACGGACTGCCGGAGTATCCCGAGGCGAGACGCGAATTTCGATTGCAAGGTATCGTCGAAGAGGTTTTCGCGATTGAACTTCGCCCCGCGAACATGGAGCCGCGAAAGTTCTTCCATAAAATCGCGGTCCGCCGATTCCTGCGGCACGGGAGGTTTCTTGAACCCGACCATCTCGTAAGCGAACACATTCCCTATTTTCTGCTTGAGCATGTAGAGCGCAAGCGAATGAAACGTGCAAAGCCGCACGCCCGCTCCGGGGAACAGCGCCTGCACGCGCTCCCGCATTTCGGATGCGGCCGCCGCCGTGAACGTGAGCGCCAAGATGTTTTCGGGATTCACGCCCATGGCGATGCGGTACTGGATCCGCTTCGTAAGGACGGACGTCTTGCCCGAGCCCGCCCCCGCAAGGATAAGCAGTTGCGCCCCTTTTTGATGATCGTGTAAAACGGCTGCGCGCTGGTCTGCGTTCAGACCGCGCAAGATGCTCTCGGCATCCATAATCAACCTCGATGGAATGGGGCGATTCTAGCTCCGCGCCCCGCTATCTAAAAAATCAGGTACTTACCTGACAGCCTTAGCAGTCGACGACTTCCCTCCCAAGAGGAAGACGAACGCGCCAAACAAACTCAGAATCAAACTCACAAAATAAGCGAGCAGCTGGATTACTACCGATTCGAGGCTCGCCACGCCGGCACGGGCGAAGAGCGTCTGCGCCAAGAGTTCACGCGGGCCGAAACCGCCGATGGATATCGGGAGCGCGCTCACGATGGCGACCAGCGGGATGTAGTAGAAATACCAAGAAATAGAAAGCGTAACGCCCACCGCAATACCGCAGTAGAAATGCACGAAGATGCGGAGCGCCTGCGTTGCAAAAGAAAGGAGCGATATCTGGCACCAGAGCTTGAACGAACGGAAATGAGTAAAGCGTTCGAACATGTGCACGAGGCGCTCGCCAATGGACTGCGGCAAGAACCGCGACATGACGTTCGTGCAGAGGCGCCCGATGCGGCGGCTGCAGAGGCCCGCGAACAACGCGCAGAAGCCGAGGAAAATCCAGATAGACGGCCAGATGAAGGAACGCTGCGTCTCGTCGTGCACAAAGAACAAGGCACCCATCGCGAGGGCAAACAAAGTAACAAAGAACAAACCGTACAGGCGATCGAAGAACGTCGCGGTGAGGCCCGCGCCCACGGTATCTTGCCCGCCCTGCATGCGGATGTCGTAGACCTTCTTCACGTCGCCGCCCACGTTACCCGGCATGAAGTTGTTGAAGAACAGACCCACGTAGTAAAGCTTGAGCAGATGCCCGTAGCTCAGGTGGACGCCCTGCCGTTCGAGCAAAAGTTTCCACTGCAGACACGCCGTGAAATTCGACGCGGCAAGGCACACCAGCGCAAACGTAAACGGGAGGATGCCCTCCACAGAGAACAGCCTGTACAAATCGCTGATATCCCAATCCGGAGCGCTCACGATATTCCTGTACACGAAAAACGCCGGGACAATGGTCACCAGGAGTTTAGCCAGGAACACAAGCGAAGACTTCAGTTTGGGATGGAGCGACATATGAATACTAGGGCTTGCGTCCGATGACGCCGATAGAGAGCTGCGTATAGTGCATTACAGGAACAGAGACCAGCGCATCGAGCAAAGCGTCCTTCGCCTTCTGGTACATGGTCCCGTTCAAGGGATACTTCGGGAGTTCGACACCCAGCTTGAAGCCGAGTTCTCGCAACATGCGGTAGAACAGGTTCGGGCGCATCCAGTCGCCGTAGGCGTATTCGCACTTGAATCCGGCATCGACCATCAGCTTCTTCAGCTGTCCCATGGTGAACTGCTTTTCCCATCCGGCAAACCACTTGTCCATCGCGATAAGGATATGCTTGATGATCGTGTAAGGGTGCACCGTCTGCGGCACATCGCAAAGGCAGCAACCGCCATGCTTCAAGATGCGGTAGTTTTCCTGAATGAGCGGAAGCGAGTTCTTGAAATGTTCAGCAAGTCCCTGGTGGAAAACGAGATCGAAAGTGCAATCGGGGAAAGGCGCCTTGAAGGCGTCACCGCGCACCAGCTTCAGGTTTTCGTAAAGGTTTTCGCGGGCTCGAAGGCCGTCTACAATCTTGAGGCTATTTTCAGCAAAATCGAGCACGTAGACTTCGGCACCCAAGCGCGCAAGTTCAGCACTGTCGCGACCCGTACCGGCACCCACTTCGAGCACCTTGAGCCCCTCGAGTTTAAAATTTTTTTTGATGGCGTTCAGCACGGACGGCGAAGACGGATAAACCTTCCCCATGTCATTTTTCCGCTGCCAAAAACGGTTCCATACAGATTGATCTGGTTCTTTAATTGACATAACGGGCAAAATATACGAAAAAAGCGTAATACAATACCACAAAAAACGAAAAAGAGGGAGCGCAAAACCCGCTCACGACGATTTTCATCTCCGGGCCCACGACTTTCTATTTACAAAATTCGTGACATTTGTTACATTTTGTAACAAATGTAGAGCTTTTCAGCCGTTTTATGACAATTTTCAACAGGAAAAGACCTCCAGAACCCCTTAAAAAAGCGCATTTTACAGAATTCGTCTAAAAATTTACACTTTTGGCACGTTACTTGCTAATAAAAAAAGCGATATTTAAGGTGCAAGGAAATAAAATGCATATAGATTCCACCGATACTACACTCAAACGTTACCTCGAAGACATTAGAAGGACCGCCCCCCTTTCCCGTGAAGAAGAGCAGATCCTATTCCAGAAAGCGAAAGAAGGTGACAAGATTGCACGCAAGAAGCTGATTTCCGCGAACATGCGCTTCGTTTTGAAAGTCGCCATCCAGTACCGCGGCTGCCCGATTCCGCTCCCGGACCTGGTGAGCGAAGGCGCCATGGGCCTCGTTCGTGCCATCGAATCCTTCGAACACACCCGCGGCCTCAAGTTCATCAGTTATGGCGTGTGGTGGATCAAGGCTTACATTACCCGCGCCATCAACGAACAGGGCAACCTTATCCGCCTGCCGGCAAACCAGCACCTCCGCGTGCGCAAGGCTTTGCACGAACAGTCCCGCGGTAAGGAAATCAACGAAGAAATCCGCGAGCTCATCCAGATTGGCCAGCGCGGCGTTTCCTTCGACAGCCCCTTGAAGGCAGACTCCAAGGCGACCTACGCCGAAGTGTTGCCCGATACCGGCGCCACGAACCCGGAAGCCGATTCCGAAATCCAGAGCGTCGAAGTGCTCGCACGCGACTTGATGGAACAGCTCCCCGAACGCGAAGCGAAGGTCATCACCGGCATCTTCGGTATCAACCAGGAAGCACCGCAGACGTTGCGCGAAGTCGGCGAGTCCATGAACATCTCGCACGAACGCGTCCGCCAGCTGCGTGACCAGGCCCTCCGCCGTATCCGCAAGTACAACAGCAAGGAATTCCTCCAAGAGAAGAAGGACGCTTTCTTGGCTGCCATTAACAAGTAAAAGCGCGACGATAATTTGTTCTAAATTTCAGCCTCCGCCTCGAGCGGAGGCTTTTTCATACCCGCAATAAACGATAAACAGCGAACGAGAAGTCTCACTGCGAGCACTAGGCGCAGCATTGCGACCACATCGCATAAACCGAGGCAATTGCGAGAGTGAGCGAAGAACCGAAGATCTCGATACCCAAGACGACGAACGAACGGTATAACCGTGAGCCAGAGGCGGCTCGTATCAACGAGCCGTCGTAGGCGAGAGTGAGCGAGGAGCCGGAGGTCTCGATACCCGAGACGACGAACGAACGGTATAAAAAAGAAAGAGCCCCGTGAGGGGCCCTTTCCTAAGAAGGAGAAAATATTGAGACGTTTCCGGAACCTTAAACCCATCAGGAGGGGAGCAATGATGGAGTTGTTCGAGGATTTACCTTTCCACTATTCCCAACAATTAAAATATACCATAAAAAAGGACTTCCGGCAAGTGTCTTTTGCCTTTTTTACGCAAATATTTTGTAAAAAATTTATTATTCCTCACGGAAAATAATCTTGCATTTCGGCAAGAAACGGAATCCACCGCGGCGATGGCGCTCGATTTCGAAGAATTTCTTCACGCCTTCACTCACAGAACCATCCTTTTCTTCGGTGCCGTTGATGTGAGCAATAACACGGTTCAACCTGCTCTCGAAGTTCGGACGCAGCGGATCCATGCAGATAGACGGGTCGCGCTTGAATTCACGGTTCTCGTATTCCTCACGGCCCGTTGCCGTGTATTCACGCAACAGATTGCGGAGGATTCTTGCAGGCACGTTACGCATGAGGTGCTTGCTGTTCACCGAAATGGAGTCATCGCTCTTGTAATACACCACCTCGACAGAGTCATTCATCGCCCCGAGGAGCTGTTCCTGCGCCTTCTGGATAGGCTGCCAGACGTCGAACTCCTGCTTAACCACGGAGCTCATCAGCTTGAGGAACGGTTCCTGAGTGACGACATTCGCCTTGAACCTCGCATCGAGGATGTTGCTCGGCGTACCGTAGTAGCAGCCCTTGCGAAGCAAGAGGGAATTGGTCTTGGCATCGCGGATGTCTTCGAGAGCGAGCACGCAGCCCATTTCCCTTTCAGAGGCCCTCGGCCATTCAAAGCCGTATTCACTGATGCATTCACCGAACGTGGTGGTCCGGCCGACCAGCTTATCGCCAATGTAAACGTTGCCATCCACCATTTCGGCAGGGACGCGGTTTTCAAGGGCTTCAATAAAGGAGGTCTGCGTCGCAACATAGCCCATATGCTCGTAAGCGGGCGTGTTCAAGAGAAGCGGGCCAATGCGGAAGAGGCCAAGCGCCCAGCGCATCGGATTGGAAACCAGGGAGCCCGGAGTCTCGAACTGGAAGGTGAAGTACATCGTCCGTTCGTCATTTTGAATTGTATCGCGGAGGATTCCGGCATTAATCAAAAACGGGTAGCGTTTGGGAATAATTTCCAAGCAAAGCGCACGAACGTCTTTTGTCTGGTAGAACTGCGACACGAACGGCAAATAAGAACGAAGGACGCTACGCGCAGGAACGGCCTCGAAATCAGCACATCGTTTTACAATTCGTTCAACGAAATCGTCTGGATTTTCGCCACGGTCATACAACCATTGTACCAAGTTGTCGAAGACAAAATGGTGGGAATTCTCGTCAATGAATGTTCCTTCGAAGAACAAGTCGTTAACGAGCTTTGTATCGAATCGTGCATCTCGACGAACAAGCGAAAGAATATCCTTGACCGAATAGGTCATCAACAACTCAATGTGAGCCAGTTGCATAAAGAAATTCGATATCACTATTCTATCCTCTCTTTTTTGGAGACCCCTAACCACCGGAATCCTGCACCAATTTAACAAAAAAATAGGGTAAAGCGTATGATTTGGCTATATTTTGGCCATGAAAAACGCTGAAATACACGTTTTAACTGACGAAATTATCAACAAAATCGCTGCCGGTGAGGTAATTGAGCGTCCATCATCCGCTGTTAAGGAACTTATTGAGAATTCTATCGACGCAGGAGCAACTCGCATCCAAATTCAAATCGAACAAGGCGGAAAGAAGAAAATTCTCGTTTCGGACAACGGCAAAGGGATGGGTAAAGAAGACCTGAACCTTTGTTACCTCAGACATACTACATCTAAACTACATTCGGCAGACGACCTATTCCATTTACAAACAAACGGCTTTCGCGGGGAGGCGGTCGCCTCCATTGCCGCCATATCTAAAATGACGATTTCAACCGCAACCGAAGATGGTGACGGCGGACGGTTAATCCTCAAAGGCGGGAATGTCGAAGAAGAACAAACTTACGCCTCCGGTCATGGTACGACCTTCCTTATCGAGGACCTGTTCTTCAACACGCCTGTACGCCGCACGTTCCTCGGGAGCGAGACCTCCGAAAGCACGAAAATTCTCGACGTCGTGCTGAAGACCGCGATTGCGCACCCCGAGATCCGCTTCGACTACAAAGTCGGTGAAAAGGCCGTATTTATCGGGGTTCCCGGTGAACTGCGCACCCGCCTCGCCGAAGCCATCGGCTCGGGAATCGCCAAGAACCTTCTGCCGGTCGACTACACCGAGGCCGGCGTTCACGTAACGGGGTACATCTCCCCCACAACAGAAACGAACGGCAAGCGTCACCACCAGTTCCTCTTCATGCGCAAGAGGCCCATCGAAAGCAAGGTAATCGCGAAGGCCGTTTCACAGGCATACGAGCCCTACGGCGCGCAGTGCAAGCCGGTAACCGTCCTGTTTTTGGACATGCCGGACCAGGAATTCGACGTGAACGTACACCCGGCAAAGCGCGAGGTACGCTTCGCGAACCAGAACCTCGTGTTCCTTGTGGTGAACCACGCCATCCGCGACACGTTCCAAAAAGACCTCGAGGCCAAATCGCCTTTTATCGACTTGAGTGCGAGCATGGTGCAGACGGACACCGGCGATGCGCCCGTACCGCAATACCAGGCCTCCCCCGTACACAGCGCCGCCCCCATCTACAAGACGCCCGAACCCCGTCGCAACAACGAGGTGAACGAGTGGAAAAAGGCGAAGAGCTATAGCGTCGCAGACGACGTGCAGGACCTGTTCTCGCAGCCCGAGGCCGGCAAGATTATCTCGCTTGAACCCGGACAAGGGAACGTCCCCGAGCCGAAGCCGGAGAGCGCCCCGTGGACACCCCCGACGCTTTTCCAGATCGCAAACACCTACATCGCCGGAGAAGACGCCGAGGGCCTGCTCATCATCGACCAGCATGCTGCACATTCGCGTATTCTCTACGAGCAGGCGCTTGCGACATTAAAGAACGGCTCAGACCTCGACAGCCAGGAGCTGCTCTTCCCGGAACTCATTGAGTTCAGCAAACTTGAAAAACAAATCTTTGCAAGCGTCGACGAGCAGTTGAGGAAACTCGGATTTTTCGTGGAGCACTTCGGTGGCGACACCTTCCAGATTCGCGCTATCCCGAGCGCTCTCCCCCTCTCCCGAGCCATCAAGGCGGTTCACCAGTTTCTCGACAGCTGCGCTGGCACCGGAGATTCGGACCCGTCGCACATCACGGACACCATCGCGAAGGCATGGTCCAGGACCAACGCCTACCAGGCCGGCGACAAACTCAAGCCCGAAGAAATGGCCCAGTTGATGGGGCAACTGATGTCGACAGAAGACCCGCTCAAGTCGCCCTATGGGGCACCCACCCTAATGCGCATCACGCTCGACGAACTCGCCAAGAAATTCAAGCATTAGAGCTTCGGGGCTTTTCGCATTCACAAACGTCTCATCCAGGGTATCCGCAATCGCCCTGGATGTTTCTGTATTGCACTTGCAGAGTTCCGCAGCGACTGCGGTGACGTTCGCCTTTTTGCAGGCGTTCCCGCGCGTAAAGAAGAACTCGGGAACGACCCCGCGCTGAAGCAGGATGTTCGGGAGCGCAAAGAATTCCGTCTTCACGAAGCGGCTCCCGATGAAATACGTAAGAGGCTCAATCACGCCCGCGACCACAAGCGGCACACCGGAGCGCGCCAGTTCGAGGGAAGCGGACCCCGGAGCCGAAAGCGCGTAGGAATACTCCGCAAACATGGTCGCGCGAGCAAGCGCATCCATAGGCGGGACCTCGACCGAGATCCATTCGGGAACACGCTGCCCGAAGGCCTTGCGAATAGCCCGAGTGAAGGGCTCGACAAGAGATTCGCGCGAGGCAAGTACGACTGCACGGCCCGACGTTGCGGAATGCCACTGCGATGCGACGGCGGCAAAGAACGGGAGGTTGCGGAGGGACTGAGACTTGCGGCTGCCGGGAAGGAGCAACAGGTTTGCGTTCGAATTGGTTCCGGTGACCCGCGGGAACGGATGGCGGAGGCACTGAGCATTACAGCCCAGTTTCTCGTAGACCCTGCGTTCGAAATCGAACAGCACCGCAAGGCGGGCCGTACGCAAATGCTTGGCCCGACCGCGCTTCCAGGCCCAGACCTGCGGGGGCGCCACATACAAGGCGGGCTTGCCCAGGCGTTCCGCAAGCCGCACGAGCTTCATGTTGAATCCGGGGTAATCGATGCAGGCTATAGCAACGCAGTCTTCGCTCTTCAGCAGGCCTTCGAGATGCGCTAATATGCGCTTCAGGCGAAACACCTGCGGCACGATATCGAGAAAGCCCGATACAGGCAGCGCCTCATAATCGTCAACGGCATCGAGACCCGCCGCCTGCATCCGGCACCCGCCGACACCGCGGGCCCTGAACCCCAAGCGAATCGCCTCCTGCACAAGGGATTCTCCCAGCACATCGCCGGAATCCTCGCCCGCACAAAAAAGGACAAAGGGGTCTCGCATATAAAGAACTCGGTATTAGCGTCTCACCTTCGGAGACACCCACAACTTCATGATGCCCAAATCCTGACGCAGCCAGTTGAGCAATTCCTGCGTATAATGGAGTTTGTACTTGTGGAGCACAATGGCATGCTCGTATCCGGATTCCGTTTCCACATGACAGACAAGTTCGCAAGAATGTTCACCCATGTCGGCGACATACTGCTGAATACCCTCTTCCATCTTCGAAAGGAACGCATCCGAGAACATCACGGAATCCATGCACACATGAACGTAGTTCACCATAGATTCGCGTACGGTATCGAGCTGCACCACTTCTTCGACCGTAATCTGGAGTTCCTCGGTCATCTTGCGCTCCTTGTCGCGCTTGTAGCCGAGAAGACCCTTCACCAAGATGCGATCGTCTTCGGAGATGCGGTCACGGAGGTTTTCCCAGGTGTCCTTCTTGAAGAACAATTCGACTTCGCTATGGAAATCGCGAATCATGCCCACGCCAATCGTATCGCCGCGTTTGGTCTCAATGGAGCGCATCTGCGTCACCACACCACCCACGGCCACAACGCTATCCACCTTCTTTCTCAGGTCGTCATAGGCAAGCGAGACGGTCGTGAAGCCCTTGAGTTCGGGGCGGAACTCGTCGAGCGGATGGCCCGAAAGGAACATGCCGAGAACTTCGCGTTCCTTGTTGAGCATTTCCATGCAGCTCCACTCTTCGGCTTCTTCCAGGACTTCTACGCGGACTTTGACCGCGGCCGCTGGCTTTATGTGCCTGATCATTACAGTGAATACCGTTACCTGCTGGGCACCCTCGGACAGCATCCGCTGATCTGCATCGGAATCAATCCCACCGCCCTGCTTCCCGGAAGGGAATCGAGTGCACCGGCCATGATAAGGCATTCCAGCACCTTCTTGCTCAGCGGCGGACGCTTTTCCTTGAGGCTGCCCTGGTATTCAGCGACGCGCTTGCAGAAATCAAATATGTTCTTGTACGGGCCGTGCAGTTCACGTTCGGCCACCACATCCTCGACCACCGCGATACCGACATTTCGGATACCACCCAGGCCATACAGCACGTGCCCTTCCTTATCGGCGGAGAACACGCCCAGCGACGTGTTGATATCCGGCGAAAGCACCTTTATCTTGATGCGCTTGCATTCCTGGATGATGGTGACGATATCTTCCGTCTTGCCCATCTTCGACGTCATGGAAGCGGCCATGTATTCCGGGCCGTAATGCGTCTTGAGGTAAGCCGTCTGGTAGGCCACGTAGGCATAGGCTGCCGCATGACTCTTGTTGAATGCGTATCCGCAGAACGGGAGCACCGCATCCCACACGCGCTGGATCATAGCGCGGTCATAGCCCTTGGCAAGGCACTTCTCGAAGAATTCCGGTTCGAGTTTCGCCATCTTGTCGGGCATCTTTTTCGCCATGATACGGCGGATATTGTCAGCGCCACCCAGCGAGTATCCCCCGAGAATCTGGGCGATTTTCATCACCTGTTCCTGGTAGACGATAACGCCATACGTTTCAGAGAGCACGGGTTCCAGATCCGGATGGTAGCAGTCCACTTCCTCCTGCCCGTTTTTGCAGCGAATGAATCGCGGAATCTGTTCGAGCGGGCCCGGACGGTAAAGGGCGTTCATAGCGATAAGGTCACCGATACGGTTCGGATGCAGGTCGCGCAGGTACTTCTGCATGCCCGGAGATTCGAACTGGAACACCGTAGTCGTAAGGCCCTTGCCCAAGAGCTCGAATGTCGGCTGGTCATCCAGGGGAATGTGCCCCATGTCCAGTTTGAAGCCACGATTCTTCTCCACCATGTTCACCGTGTCCTGGATGATGGACAAGTTAATAAGCCCGAGGAAGTCCATCTTCAAAAGCCCGATGGTCTCGGAATAGTGCTTGTCGTACATCACCACCGGTGTATCGGTAGGAGCGGCTCGGTAGAGAGGTGCAAGGTTGTAAATCGGGGTCGGCGTAATCACCACGCCGCAAGCATGCACGCCCGTCTGGCGCGGCAAATCTTCGAGTTTCAGGGCGATGTTCCAGAGTTCCTGGTAACGCGAACTGCTATTGACTATCGCCTGCAGGGGTTCAGGACTGTAACCATCGACAACGGGGTTTCCCTTCTTGTCTTTGCCCGTCCACGCATCGTTCAAGCTAAAGTTCAGCACGCGCTGCGGGAAGCACTTTATTATGGAATCGGCTTCAGTGTAATGGATGTCGAGCACGCGGGCCACGTCCTTGATGACCTGCTTCGACTTGAGCATGCCGTAGGTAATAATCTGGCCCACGCAATCCGCGCCGTACTTGTCGGTCACGTACTGGATAACGCGCCCGCGGTCACGGTCCGCAATATCGGTATCGATATCGGGCATAGACACGCGTTCTGGGTTCAGGAATCTTTCGAAGAGCAAATCGAAGTAGAGCGGGTCAATGTCCGTAACGCCAATGATGTAGGTAACAAGCGAACCTGCGGCAGAACCACGTCCAGGCCCCACGGGAATCCCGTGTTCACGCGACCAGTTGATAAAGTCCCACACGATAAGCAGGTAACCCGCCACGTTCATATTGCGGATACAGTTCAATTCGGTGCGCATGCGCTTGCCCACCGCCGTATCGTCCGCGGGGAACTTGAAGTTTTCGTCCGGGAAGCGGCGCTTGAGGCGCTCGTTGCAAAGGTGCGTGATGTAGATGTCGGAATCAGAACCTGGCTTGCACCACCTGTGCGTCGCCTTCTCCACCGCCTTGTCGTCGTCTTCGGTGAAATTGTCCGGTGATGCGAGGCGGTCGATTTCGGCATTGTCCTCATCCGTAAGCGAATCCGGATCCTTGCCGTTCTTCGCACAGTAATCCGCCTTGACCTTCTTCTTCTTGTCCTTGCAGTAGTTCTTGAATTCCCTTTCGCGTATGACGGGGTATTCCTCGTCGTACTGGCCCTTCATGATGGCCTTGATATTCTGGTATTCTTCGGAAGCGAGGAATTCCTTCGGAATTTCGAAACGCGGCCAGAAATCGTCGCCGATGCCGGTAATCACCTCGAAATTGCACCGTTCCGCAATCTTGACCGTATTTTCAATCGCCCCAGGAATATTGCCGAAGAGTTCCGTCATCTCGGCTTCAGTCCTGAAATAGAACTTGTCGCTCGGGAAGCGCTTGTCTTCGAACGTCTTGAGTTTCTCGGTCAGCGCAATGCACCGGAGCGCCTTGTGGGCAAGCGAATCTTCGGGCTTTATATAATGAACATCGCCGACGGCGACAACTTCGCGGCCCAATTCGCCCGCAACCTTCACATTGAATTCGTTCAGCAGCTTCTGCTGAGGGATGCCGTTATCGCATACGGAAATGTACAGGTGGTCATGGTCGAAAATCTTGTCGAGTTCGCCCATGAATTCCATCGCCTGGGAATTCCTCCCTGCAACGACATTCTGCCCATAGCGGCTAAAGTAGTCGCCGGCGATAGCGATAATGCCACCGCTGTGTTCACGCACGATGCTCAGCGGGACAGACGGAATCTCGGCCCAACGCTGGGATTCCTCGTAGCGATAGCTCACGATGCGCAGCAGGTTATAGTAGCCGGCCTTGTTTTCCACAAGGAGCGTAAGGCGTTCGAAAGTAGTCGTATCTTTCTGCGAAGCACCCTGCGTATCCACATATACATGGCAGCCCAGCACCGTCTTTATCGGCGGAAGGCCCTTTTCCTTGCGTTTCTTGTTCACCCCCTTTCCGCGTTCCTGGAATTCGAGAATTCCAAACATCGTCCCGTGGTCGGTCAACGCAACAGCCGGGGCATTGTCTGCGGCGGCGGCAGCAAAAATGTCATCCAATCGCGCGGATGCCTGCAAAATGGAAAATTCGGAATGGGTCTGCAAGTGAACAAAAGCCATACCCGCAATTTAGTAAATAGCATTTGGCTAGCAACAAAAAATGGCGCACAAAGTGCGCCATGACGAAATTTCACTTTACAAAGCAGCGATTATTCTTTAATCTCACCGGCAACCCTAAATTGATAATACTCCTTCATACCCTCAACGGTAACCGTAAACCTGTATTCGCCGGGGGCGAGATTTACGCACGACCCCAGTTTCACCTTGGGCACAGACGGATTGGTCAAATCAATACAACCATAATGAATCTGCCCTGCGGCGAGATTCTCTGCGACGACATCGCCATTACGCAAAGACAAGCCATATGTTGCGATGTTGCTCACATCCATAATGAGTTGCGGCTCAGTATCCGCAATGCATATCTTTTTATGGACGATCTTCAACGCGACCATATCAATATCCAAGGAATCCACATACGCACTCAATGAAAGACCTTCACTGCAACTATCGTCCTCCAACAACGTGTCGACAGTTAACGTATCCGTCTCGCCAATGAACTCTTGGTCAAAGGACACTTTGTAGCGCGGGACATTAGAAATTCTGAGCTGGTCGTACGCACCGGATGCAGTCAAAGCACTACGCACTCCGACACCTTCCATGCAGCAATTGGACTTAAAGCCGATAATCAGCAGGTTTCCAAGGAGTTTGGAGCGCGTAGACGGAACATAGTCAAAATTGTGTTCAACACTAGCGACCATCTTTCCGTTCAACCAGATGCTCATATAACCATCACCCCACTGGGCAGCGATAAGGTTCCAGTCGTCATTGAACGATGCAGCACCCTTAACGAAGTAATGCTTGTCAGCGTGGTTTTTCTGGAATACCAGTTCACCATTTTTGTACATGATGTGCATGCGGGATTCGTCATTGCCCAGAATCGTACGGACAGGCTTGTTTTTGAAGTCTTCGCCCGGACGGAACCAGAATTCTACCGTACCCGCCTTCATGGAATCAGTCATATTGATGCCGAGCGGGGCAACTTCACCATCCTTGAGGGAAAGCGCCTTTCCGCAGACACCATCCACCAAAGTTCCTTCACGGTAAACCGTTTCAAGTTCGTCCATAAACACCGTGCTGTCATCCATGGCAAGTGCAGGCGCTGCACAGACGTTCAAAGTGTAAGTCGAAGTTGTAGGAAGCTGAGCTTTGTTAAAATACGAACTAACACCGAAATCGGAGAAGTACTGCCAAAGAGACACGGTATCTTCGTCGGTTTCCTGAATTTCAACGGTATCGACATCCGCTGTATCGTCAATTTCATAGCGCGTGACATTCGAAATGCGGAACTGATCAAACGTACCCGCAGTCGTCATGCTTTGGTACTGACCAGCACCTTCCATGCAGCATTCGGACTTGTAGCCTATCACGAAGAAGTTTTCGAAAGGAATGCCGCGCATGGCAGGAGCATAGCCCAAAGCATGTTTCTTCTTGACCACCAGCTTACCGTTCAGCCACAGGCTCATGTAGCCATCGCCCCACTGACCGGCAATCAAGTTCCAGCCACTATCCAATTCGACGGCGGCTCGAACAAAATAATGCTGGTTGTGATGGTTCTTCTGGAAAACCAGCTCCCCGTTCTTATAGAAGAAGTGAATTCGAGAACCGTCGTTACCCAGGAGGGTACGAGCGCTCTTTTCATAGAACTGCGGGCTCGGCTTGAACCAGAATTCAACCGTACCCACTTCCACGGAATCAATCAAATTCACATCGAGAGGCGCCACCTGTCCTTCGGACAAAGAAATAGCCTTTCCGCAAACACCATCGACCAATTTCCCTTCTTGGTAAATGGTTTCCAACTCATTAAAGAACAGCGTATGTTCATCGATAGCCAATGCCGGCGACTCGCATTGCAGGTCATTACGCACATAAGAATCGTAAACGTAGATTCCCTTTTCAGACGCCGCCTGGAAGTAGCCCGGTACTCCCATGGCATCAATACTGCTCCACAGAGCAACCTTGAAAATATCGCCTTCATTTTTGGCTGTGTTATTGATCATGGCGTCTTCTGTTGAACCAGCAGACCCTAAATCGCCGGAACATCCACAGAGGCACGCAGCCCCAACTGCGGACAAGCCGATAATCTTTTTAAACATTATCATCCTCCTTCATATCAAAAAGAATGTGTATAATATAAATTAATTTCATTTCACAGGCAAAAAAATTGTATCTTTTTTTACATGAAACGTGCACTTATTACAGGGATTACCGGCCAGGACGGTTCCTATTTGGCAGAATTGCTTCTCGAGAAAGGGTATGAAGTCTTCGGGCTCGTACGCCGCAAAAGCAAACTCGACTTTAACAACGCAGAACACCTCAAAGGCAAGGTGGAATTCATTTTCGGCGACATGACCGATTCCGCATCGCTCTTGCGCGCCATGGAAATTGCGAAACCTGATGAAATTTACAACCTTGCGGCACAGTCCTTCGTGACGACCTCTTGGGAAACTCCGCTTTCCACAGCAGATATCAACGCCATCGGCGTGACCAAACTTCTGGAAGCAGTCCGACTTTGCAAGCCGGACACCCGCGTTTACCAGGCATCTACCAGCGAAATGTTCGGCAAGGTGCAGGCCATCCCGCAAAACGAGTCGACCCCGTTCTACCCGCGCAGCCCTTACGGCGTTTCCAAGCTTTACGGCCACTGGATTACCAAGAACTACCGTGAAAGTTACGGCATGTTCGCCTGCTCGGGCATTCTGTTCAACCACGAATCCGAACGTCGCGGTGCAGAATTCGTTACAAGGAAGATTACCATCGCCGTAGCCAAGATCAAAGCTGGCCTGCAGGACGTGCTCGAACTGGGCAACATGGATGCAAGCCGCGACTGGGGCCACAGCGCCGACTACGTGCGCGCCATGTGGCTCATGCTTCAGCAGCCCACGGCAGACGATTTCGTCATCGCCACCGGCAAGACGCACAAGGTCCGCGAATTTGTATTGCTCGCATTCAAGGCCGCCGGCATGGACATCGAATTCCACGGTGAAGGCGAAAAGGAATACGCCACCCTCAAGGGCACCAACAAGGTGGTCGTGAAGGTGAACCCGCAGTTCTTCCGCCCCGCCGAAGTCGACCTGCTCATTGGCGATGCCAGCAAGGCCAAGAAAGTTCTCGGCTGGGAACCGGAAATCAGCTACGAACAGCTGGTGCAGCGCATGGTCGAAAGCGACATGAAACTTCTCGCCGAAGGCAAGATTTAATGAATACCGTAGTCATCGGGGCAAAAGGTTTTGTCGGTGGCTACCTGGTAAAGGAACTCGCTTCCGCAGGGCACGAAGTCACCGCCGTAGATATTCCAGAAGTAAACCTCCTGGACCGCGAATGCATCGATGGACTTTTGCAAAACGCCAAGCCCGACTACGTGGTGAATCTCGCCGCCATCAGTTCCGTCGGCGCCTCCTGGAAAGATCCCGCATCGACAATCCAGGTGAACGTCGTCGGCACGATTAACCTGCTTGACGCCATCGCCACGCATTGCCCGAAGGCAAAGACGCTCCTTATCGGATCTGCCGAGGAATACGCCCAGCAAGATTCCCCGCTCAAGGAATGCTGCGACCGCGAGGCAAGCAACCCCTATGGCATCTCGAAAATAGCGCAGGAAAATTTTGCAGAACTCTACCGTAAAAAATACGGGATGAAAATCATCTGCACGCGTTCGTTCAACCACACGGGTGTAGGCCAGCGCTCCAGTTTTGCGCTCCCGAGCTTTGTACAGCAGGTAGCCGCAATCGAAAAGAGCGGACAGCCGGGCGTAATCAAGGTCGGCAACCTCAGCGCATGGCGCGATTTTTCGGACGTACGCGACGTGGTACACGTCTACCGCATGCTTCTTGAAAAAGAGAACAAGTACGAAGTCTACAACGTCGGTTCGGGAATTGCGCACAAGGTAGGCGACCTGCTCCAGGCAATCATCGGATTTGCATCCGTGAGCATAAGCGTGGAACAGGATCCCGAAAAGATGCGCCCCGTCGATATTCCCTACCAGTGCTGCGACAACTCCCGCATCGTGGAATGCGGCTACTGGAACGGCACAAAAATCGAAGAAACTCTGAAATGGATGTTCGACCATGAAATCGGCGCCAAAAATTGCAATTGACGCCCGCATGGTAAGCAGGTCCGGAATCGGCACCTGCATTCAACACTGGCTGCGCAATGTGGGCTACAGCATCGCACTCGGCGACCCGAAAGATCTTGACGCCTACAAAGATTCTGTCCCGGTACAAATTCCCTTCATCAGCGGCATCTATGGCTACAAGGAACAGCTAAGGTTCCCCTACGGCAAGTTGCGCAAACAGAAGCCCGATGTGCTACACGTGCCGCACTGCAACGTGCCCCTTTTCTACAGCGGAAAGATGATGGTGACGGTCCACGACCTCACCCACCTGGTATACCCGGAATTCCTGCCGATGAAACTTGCGCACCTGTACTTCAAGTTCATCTTCTGGTTTATCTGCAAGCGCGCGAACCGCATTCTCGTAGATTCCGAAAACACCAAGCAGGACTTGCTCCGGTTCTACAAGGCCGACGCCAAAAAGATGACCGTCGTCCCGTTAGGCTACGGGAAGGAATTTGTCCGCAAGCCTAAAGAAGAAATTGAATACCTGTACGGCAAGTACAACATTCCCCGCGACAAGAAGATCATCCTGTACGTCGGGAACTTGTTACCTCACAAGAACCTGAACGGGCTCCTGGAAGGTTTCGCCCGCATGCAGGGGCGCGAAGGCTGCCGCCTCGTGCTTGTCGGGAAGGCATTCGACGGTCGCACGCAAGACACCCGCGAAAAAGATTTGGGAATCGAAGAGCTCACCATTCACGCCGGCATGGTAAGCCAGGAAGACCTCGTAAACTTCTACAACCTGGCCGACCTGTTCGTACTGCCCTCCCTTTACGAAGGGTTCGGACTCCCCGTACTCGAAGCATTCGCCTGCGGCACGCCCGTCGCCTGCTCCAACACGTCGTCGCTGCCCGAAGTCGGTGGCAACGTGGCCAAGTACTTCGACCCGAAGGATGCCGAAAGCATCGCCCACACATTGGAAAATTCCATTGACGACAAGGGCAAATACGACCAGAAAATTCTCGATTGGGTAAGCAAATTCACCTGGGAATCGAGCGCACAGCAAATTCGAGAAATCGCAACGGAACTTGCAGCTAAATAAGAGGGCGCCATGCAGCAAGGTTCGGCAAAGAAGATTCTTTCGGGCGTATTGAAAGCCGTCATCAGCATCGGCGGGCTTATATATATATTCTACAAGGTCCCCTTCGCCGATGTTTGCGGGCACTGGACGGTGCAAGCGCTCCCCTGGATTGCACTCATCCTTTTCTGCACGCTTTTCAGCATGTTCATCCAGGCGAACCGCTGGCGCGGCCTCTTGCTAGAAGAGGGCAAAAAAATAAAGTTCCGCACATTCTACGCCTACATCGCTCTCGGATACTTCTTCAACAACCTGTTACCCAGCGGGTTCGGCGGCGACGCCGTCAAGACAATCGCCTTCGGCCGACGCTTCGGGAACATGGCCAATTCGGTTGCCGCAGTCGCCATCTCGCGCGTCATGGGCCTCCTCGCAATGTTCCTCTGCTTCTTCGCGACCCTCCCCTTTGTAGTCGCCCGCTATGATATCCCCGCCATTTACACTGGCGCTGTCTGCGCAGTCGCCCTGCTGTCTGCGTTCATTATCGTCGGCGGGCTTTTTTCAGATAAAATAAAGATTCCCGCCAGCGTATTGAGCCGCGTTCCATTTTTCGCAAAGCTTCAAGACGCCTTTTCCATCTATCGCGGGTACAAAAAAGCGTTCTTGCTCTCGGGTCTCGATTCCATTTGGTTGCAGATTTCATCCATAGCCATCCATTACGCCTATTTCCAAGCCGTGGGTGTCCCCGTAGACCTCGCAACTATTACCGTATTCATGACCATCACCATCACGGTTTCGATGTTGCCCATTTCTATCAACGGAATCGGGCTGCGTGAAGGCGTAAACGTAAGCCTGTTTACCGGACTTTTGGGAATTCCCGCCGATACGGTCCTCGCAGCAGCGCTGTTAGGGTATATTCCGATGCTATTCCAGGCCATACAGGGAGCCATCGTCTTTGTGGCCCTTGGCAAACAGAAATAGCTTTTTCGCCCCATTTTTCGAATTTCAAGACTGCAAATTTGACGGAAAGCACATTTTTCCGATAAAATGCACCTTTTCCACCTGTTTTTTCTTATTTTTATTTTACAAACAAGAAACAAGAAGGGACATATGAAAATACTTTCCAAAGTTTCCATTTTCACATTCTGCACACTGGCTTACCTGACAGGATGTTCCACCGACGAAGGAGACGATTTCATTTCGGGCTCCAACACCAGCGTTGACGGGCCTCAGGAAACCAAGGTGAATGTCGTTTCCGGATGTGAAGAAATCACCGACGATGCAGACAAGGCCACAATCGAACAAATCAAGACGAACCTTACAGATGTCTTTTCCTCTTTTGGTGAAGGGGACCTGAACAAGACACAGGAACTGAGTTCTGCAACCAAATCTTCTATCGAAGCCATCCTCAAAAAGTATCCCGGAAACTGCGAGGCACAACTCGCCTATGCCGCAGCCATCATCTCGGATGTCGTAAACAACAAGAAGATCAACAACTTCCTCGACACGCTCGCTGCACGCCAGGGCAAGACCAAGTATGACCTCTTCACAAAAGACATCGATGACGCAGCGGAACTCACGTTCAACTACACCATCAATTCTTCTGACGATATCCGCAACATCTTGGTGAGTGACGTGCAGTCCGCAATCGGTAGCGCCATTCCCTCTCTCGATTCCGCTATCAGTTTCATGACGAACATCGCAAACGATGATGAATTCACGTGCACGTACTTCATCAACGACCGAGACATCGAGCTGGACCGCGGTGATTTCGCCCCGGTTCTTGCCGCCATGTATGTGGCGAAGGCAAGCCTTACCGCTCTTGTCAGCATAAACCTGAACATTGACGAAAACGGGAAATACGACTGGATTGATTCCCTCGAAGAACTGGAATATAGGTTCAACTACTACTCCAACCATGGTATCGAACACCTGCTCAAGTTCATCGGCAAAGACAGCAAGTTCACGAGCATCCATAATTCCTGGAAAACGGAATACAAGAACATCCCGAACCTGCTGGACAGCGCCATCACCTACGTGCAATTCGGACTGCAGTACGGCCTGGAAGAAGCCGAGAACGGAATGGAAACCCAGGAGAACGACCTGTACATTGTCGGTGACGGCGAAGAAGCCCATTTGAGCACCGCCGATGCGCAGAAAATAATCGATTCCCTGACTACCATCAGGAAACAGCTCCACGAAGGCTTCGACATTGAATACGCCAAAGGCAAGACCATCAAGATCAACGTTTCCAAACTGTTCGAGAACACAGACGGCATCCAGAAGTTCCTGCCCTACCATGTCGTCAACGACAAGTCCGAATGGGTGAACCCGGATGGCGGTTTTTACTGGTCCGAAGATTTCGAATATCAGGCATACGCCCAAAGGTACATGCAAGGGCATGTCGGCGAAACATATCACAAATTCAAGCCCAGTGCCCGCGACATCATGGTGTATAGCCACGACGAAGATGTTTCCACTGGTTACGTCTACCTGGAAGTTTACGATCCGTACGAAAAATCCAAGATTCGTTACAATGTAGACGGCTGCAAGATAAGTTTCACCTTCGTATTCTTCGACGCCAGCATTCCGAACCTTGCAGACACGATACCTCTAGAAAAGGCTCCCTGGAACATCCCCGACTTGACTATTCCCAATGGAATGTGCAAGGAAGACAAGGGCACCATCAAGTACGCCGTCGCCTTCTACGAGAACGAAGTCCCCAACTTCGGGTACTTTACCGACAAGGACGGCAAGAAGACCGAGACCATCCAGGGGCTCCTAAACGGCAAGATGGTCGACACCGAAATCGAGAAGTACAAGTTCGAAGACCTCCGCAATATCATCATCTTCCCCGACGTCACGTTCGGCGGAATCTTCCCCAACATGACCGAAGACATCTTCTGGAATGAATTCGTCAAGAGCATCATCGACGACGACTTCGACGAATACTACGAAGATGAAGAAGACTGGGACGACGACGAATACGATTACTAATAAAAAAACGTGAATGCTATTTTCAAATCGCTATGCGCCATAGGCTTGACAAGTTTCCTTGCAACGTCCTTGGCGTATGGTGAAGTCTCGACAAAAGGCCTCGCCCAATGCGGCGGGCTTTTTTTGTTGGATACCGATTCAAAGGACCTGAGCGGTACTTTCTGCCACGTGAACGATTCCGTCAGCGCAGGCAAATACACCGTTTTCGCGGGCCTCTCCAATTACCGAATCGACGGTTTATGGAATGACGGCTGGACGCTTTCTTTGAACAGCAACCGCACCATCGGTTCCGCAGGCATCCAGGCCTATTTCCGGTATATTTCACTCTCCGTGAAGGCTAGCAGCCAGCCTTCCCTTGCCTCAAATATAACGGCGCATACCAGGGACTCCTCGTTCTATGCATCGGCGACTTTCGAACGCGGAAACCCAGAACTTGCCACCATCAGCTGGGAATCCGAAAACGACAGCGACGAAGTTCACTTTATCGAAGCCCGCTGGGAAACCGAATACCTGAGGAAAGGTTTCGCCATAGGAGCAAGAATCGCAGGCAACGACGTTGACGCCCATCTGGAACAAATCCGCACGGCTCCGCAGAACGTCCACCGCGAATACTACATCAAGGATTCCTCGCGCGTATGGTTCTGGGATTCCCGAATTGCGCACCGTTTCGAGAGAAGCCGGCTGGAGCTCTATTACGCAGGCCTTTACGCAAATGCGAACATATTCGGCAACACCTACCGCGACAACAGCATCAAGCGGTTCATGTACATCCCGCTAGAGGCGAACCTCCACTACGGCGATATCCGCTGGGAGCATCAATTGTTCGGGCTACAGGCACGCGGCCTCAAAGCCGATATCCGGATGGAGAAAAACAACAAGCGATTCTTCGAGACGTTCGCCCCGAACCGCCTGCTACCAGCCTCGCTCACGCAGACGCTCTCGTTTTCGTTCTTGCAAAGGAACTACCGGGTCGACGCCGACCTGGACCTTTCCGCCATTACGCTCGGAGGGCATTTCAGCCCGCAATTCGACATAACCCGGCACACAAAGATTACCCCCCGCATCGATATCCACGGATACTACACCTACGATGACGTAAGCGTAGACAAGGCATCGGAAACGACTTCCTTTATTGGGTTCAAGTCCGAGAATGAATCTTGGTCATGGATGCTCGAGAGCTACGGAATCATCGCCGGGCTCGGCGTTTCCGTAGAACGCGCGACGCAGGGCATATTGCGCAACCTCTCGCTTTTCGCAACGGCCACGCAGCTAATCCCGCTAAAGACCGACTTTATCGAGCGGGGCAAAAGCGAAAAGCAGGAAAGTTCCGCCCCGGAAACTCCGGAACAAACCTCCCCCGACGAAAACAAAAACGCCGGACTGGAATCCGGCAAGATTTTCCGAAACGGGTTTGGCGCCCATCTCGGATTTTCAATTCAGTTCTAAAGAGGTTTAGCCCCAGACTTCGGTCTTGAGCTCGCGACCCCACATGTCCCTGAGGACATCTTCGACGGTCTTGCCTTCGAAGAGGAGCGCATGGACGGAATTCACGATAGGCATCTCGACACCGAGCTTGTCGGCAAGGGCCTTGGTGCTCTTGCAGGTGGGCACGCCTTCGGCCACCATCTTCATGCCGGCCAAAATCTGGTCGATAGTTTCACCACGACCGATGTGTTCGCCCACATAGCGGTTGCGGCTATGCTGCGAGAGGCAGGTCACGATGAGGTCGCCCATGCCGGCGAGACCGGCAAACGTTTCGGGCTTTGCACCGAGCGCCTTGCCCAGGCGGCACATTTCGGCCTGGCCGCGCGTAAGGAGGGCTGCGCGGGAGTTGTCACCAATCTTGAACTTGCCGCTCGCCTCGAGCCCATAGAGCACGCCAGAGGCAATGGCAATCACGTTCTTCACGGAACCGCAGAGTTCCACGCCGATGATGTCGGTAGAGCTGTAAACGCGCAGGTAAGAGCAGCTCATCACCTTCTGCACGAACTTCGCAGATTCTTCGCTCACGCTCGCCGCCACGATGGCCGTCATGATATGGCGGCTAACTTCTTCGGCATGCGACGGACCGCTGAAGGCGACCATCTTTTCGTCGGTAAGCCAGGGCACGTTTTCGAGGAGCACTTCGCTCATCAGCTGGTTCGTACCTTCAAGGATACCCTTCGTAGCGCATACGACAACGGGTTCCTTGCCCTTCGCCGGAGTCCACTTGCCGAGATTCTTGGCAACACCGCCCATGAACTGGGACGGCACCACGATAAGCACCATGTCGCAGCCTTCGAGAGCGGCATTCATGTCGGTCGTGTACTTGAAATCCGCCGGGAAAATCACGCCGGGGAGTTTGTCCTTGTACTGGTGTTCCGTGGAAAGCAAATCCACTTCGGCCTGCGAGTTTGTCCAGAAAGAGACTTCGCATTTATTTTCATAAACCACCTGACCGAGAGTCAGGCCCCATCCACCAGTACCTAAAACTGTAACCTTCATAATATCGTTCCTAATTTAAACAACAGTTACTAGTCAATAGTTACCAGTTACTAGAATGCTCGAAAAAACAGCCTAGCAACTCGGAACTCAGAACTAATAACTCCTATACCTATACAATCTACAATATTTACGCTTTCGGAGTCTTGCGTTTGCTGCCAAAACCGTTCTCGGTGCCGTTCATAAGGCGCTTGATATTGGACTTGTGCTTCACAATCACGAAAACGGCCACTATAAGGCAGGTAATCATCAATCCCAGGTTGATATCGTCCGGCGGGAAGGGCAACTTGAAATAGCCCATCACGCCCAGAGCGCCGAGGGCGACACAGGCGCCGATGCTACCGACAGACACGTACTTGGTCGAGAACGTGAGCACGACCCACACCCCGAGGCACGCAAGCGCCGTAATCGGGCAAAGCGCGAGGAAAACGCCCAGAGCGGCAAGAACACCCTTGCCCCCGCGGAAACCGGCAAAGCAGGTGAAGCTGTGCCCGAGAATCACGAGGATACCCGCGACAAGCGGAACCCAACTAGAATAGTCGGCACCGCCGGCGGCCACCTGCATTTCGCACAACCTCATGGCAATCCAGGGGCCGAAGAACCCCTTGAGCAAATCCAAGAACACCACGGGGAGCGCAGGCTTCCAACCGAGCACGCGGAACGTGTTGGTGAGGCCCGCATTCTTGGAGCCGTAGTCCCTAATGTCGAACGACTTTCCCTTTGCGAGCTTTGCTATCCATATGGCGCTGGGAATCGACCCCAGCAAGTACGCTATTGGAAGACTCAGTAAACTGTTCAAGTTCTTCATCCTTTCTGAGAGTTAACTTCTGGTCGAAATTCAAGCGGAGGGGTGCACCCTGCAGCTGGAATTCCTCATAAAACTTTTTGAGCAAGTAACGCTTGTACGACTCGTCCACCAGTTCGGGCGTGCGGGTCTCGATAGCGATAACGGGCGGCTCCACCATGATCTGGCATGCGCGCGTAAGCGACACCACGCGGGCGTTGTGGCTCGGCGGAGCCTTCTCTTGCAAGAAGTTCGCAAAGCTTTCGGCGACGCGGTCGCGGCCCAGCACACGGCGGCAGTTGGCATACACGGTCTGTATCGCCTGCACCACACGGTTGATGCGCTGGCCTTCTTTAGCGCTGATCGAAATGATGGGCACGTACTCGAGCATCGGTTCGCGTTCGAGCATTTCCTTGACCATGTGGTCGAAACTCTTCTCCGTCTTGTTCGGGAGAATGTCCCACTTGTTCAAAACCACCACAAGGCCCTTGCCCGCCTTGCGGATTTCGGTAATGATGCGGAAGTCCTGCACTTCGAGCCCGCGGGTGCAATCCACCATCAGCACGGACACGTCGGAGCGGCGCACACTTTCGAGCGTACGCATGTTGCTGAAGATTTCGACTTCGTCTTCGACCTTCGCCTTCTTGCGCAGGCCCGCCGTATCGGTCACCACGAACTTCTGGCCATCAACGACAAAATCGCAGTCGATGGAATCGCGGGTCGTACCCGGAATGTCAGAGACCACCGCGCGGTCTTCGTTCAGCAGGCGGTTCAACAGCGTGCTCTTGCCCGCATTCGGGCGACCGAGGATGGCGAAACGGATGGGGCGTTCTTCCCTGCGTTCTCCGCGTACGGGAGTCGGGAGCACCGATATGACTTCGTCCAGCAGGCTCAGGCAAGCATAACCCGTAAGCGCACTGATGGTGCGGGGCAAGCCGAAACCAAGCTTGAGGAACTCGTAACTTTCCTGGCGGTCACCCTGCTGCTCGCTCTTGTTCGCCACGAGAATCACCTTCTTGTCTTCTTTATGGACAAGGCGCGCGAACTGCTGGTCGAGCTTGGTAATGCCCACGCGGACATCCACCATGAAGAGCACCAGGTCGGATTCCTTCACGGCGTTGAAAATCTGCGCACGGACGCTGTCGGCCAACACGTCGATGGTATCGTCGGGCAAGAATCCGCCCGTATCGACCACCGTAAACTCATGGCCCTTGTAATTGGCCGTCTGGTAATGCCTATCGCGGGTAACGCCGTCACGGTCAGAAACGACCGCGGCTCGCCGCCCCAGGATCCGGTTAAAAAGAGAGGACTTCCCAACATTTGGGCGTCCGATAATACATACGACAGGTAATTTCATCGTATGTAAATATAGAAAAACAAAGGGAGAAAACCTAGAGCGTAAAGCCGCGGCGGAAGTTCTCGATGAGGCAGCAGCTGATGCTTACGTCGGTTTCGTACTCGGGAATGTCCTCGCGCTTGACCCACATGGCTTCGGAGAGTTCCTCCTTCTGCATGCGGATGGTGTCGTCGCCGTCGAGTTCGGCGGTGAATCCCGCAATCATCGAATCGCTGAACGGCCACGGCTGCGAACCGAAATAGCGGATATTCTTCACGCGGAGGCCCGCCTCTTCCATCACCTCGCGGTGAACGGCCTGTTCGAGGCTCTCGCCCACTTCCACAAAGCCCGAAATCAAGAAGAGACGCGGGTTCGGATTGTCGATGTTGTGGGCCATCAAAAGCTTGTCGCCGTTGCGGACCGCAACGATGACCACCGGCGAGATGCGCGGGTACACGACGTTCCCGCATTTTGGACAAACTATAGAACGTTCATGGTCACCGCGGATAGTCACGTTCCCGCACTTGCCGCAGAACTTGTTCAGCGATTCCCAATGCGCGATATGGACCGCGGTAGCGCCGCCCATGCGTTCCACGGGATTCATGGTGCGGAAAGTGCGGCTGCCCATAAATTCGTAGCCTTCAGGCGTCGCGACAGTATCGGCCGGCTTCGCCTCGATGCTATCGTCCAGGAAAAACGCCATATCGTCGATGCTGAAAAGGTAGTGGCCTTCGAAATCGGCAAGCGTCTTGCCTTCAAGCGCAAGGAGTTCGCCCACGCGGGGAATAGCGTAACCAACGGCCGAAGCGCCTTCCTGGCCGGAAGTTGCGACCTTCTTCAAAAGGGTCTTCGCACCGTCGTAGCGGATAACAAAATCCGTAGGCTTGGGGTCACAAACCTTGAATTCGTTATTCAGCACGTGAGGCAAAATGTCATGAATCATAAGAACTTCACTATGCCCTCGGCAAGCCCAGGGCACTGTTCGAAACTATTCCAAATACGTGTACCCGTACAGGCCGCCGCGGTAGATGTTCAGGAATTCCTTGCCTTCCTGCAAGGAAATCTTCCCTTCCTTCACGGAGCGAGACACCCAGTTTTCCATAGTGCGCACGAGAGCCTTGTCGCTGAAGTTCACGTAGTCGAGCACGTCTTCCACGGATTCGCCATCGATAATCTTGTCGATTTCGTAACCGCCCTTCTCGTTGCAGACGATGTGAACGGCGTTGGTATCACCGAAGAGGTTGTGCAAGTCACCGAGGATTTCCTGGTAGGCACCCACGAGGTAGACCGCGATGTAGTACGGCTCACCGTTCTTGAGTTCATGCAACGGGAGCGTGCGGCTCACGTCGCCACCGCGAACGAACATGTCAATCTTGCCGTCGCTATCGCAGGTAACATCCTGCAAAGTCGTTTCTACGGTCGGTTCTTCGTTCAAACGCTGGATAGGCATGAGCGGGAAAACCTGGTCCACGCCCCAGCTGTCCGGCAGACTCTGGAACAAACTGAAGTTGCAGAAGTACTTCTGGGCCAAAAGGCGCGGGAGTTCGCTCAGTTCGTAAGGCGGATGGCGCAAATCCTTCGCGAGCAGGTCCACCTTGCGCACGATGCTCCAGAACAGGCGTTCGCACATGGCGCGGGTCGGCAAGTCGTAATCGCCCACCTTGAAACCGTTGAGCACGTCGTCGTTCAGCTGGATAGCATCGTGCCAGCTTTCAAGCAGGTTCTTCGGGGTAAGTCCCTTGTAAATGCCGTAAAGATCCTTCAACGCATCGGGAGCGTCGTCTTCGATTTCATGGATGTTTTCGTCGAAGAACGCCTGGCCGGCTGTTTCCAGCACGTTGAAGACCAAGATGGAATGGTGCGCCGCAAGTGCACGGCCCGATTCCGCGATGATGTTCGGATGTTCGACTCCGCCGTTTTCGCAAGCTTCGAACATGGCGTAAACCACGTCGTTGGCGTATTCCTGAATGGAGTAGTTCACCGAGCTGGCGTTAGAGCTGCGGGTGCCGTCGTAATCGACGCCGAGACCGCCGCCCACGTCTACGAATTCCAGGGCCATGCCCATCTTCTTAATTTGCACGTAGAACTGCGAAACTTCGCGAAGGCCGCTCTTGATGTGGCGAATGTTGGTAATCTGGCTACCCAGGTGGAAATGGATGAGCTTCATGCAGTCTTCCATTTTCTCTTCCTTGATGTAGTCCAGGGCTTCCAACAATTCGGAACTGTTCAGACCGAACTTGCTGTGGTATCCGCCGGATTCTTCCCACTTGCCGCTACCGGAGCTGGCCAGCTTGATGCGGATGCCAATGTTCGGGCGCACGCCGATGCGACGGGAAAGCTCCACCACCAGGTGGAGTTCGTTCATCTTTTCGACGACGATGAAAATCTTTTTGCCCATCTTCTGTGCGAGGAGGGCAAGTTCAATGAAGTCTTCGTCCTTGTAGCCGTTGCAGATGATCAGCGAATCCGGGTTGTCCATGTTCGCGAGCACCGCATGCAGCTCCGGCTTGGAACCGGCCTCGAGACCGATGTTGTACTTTTTGCCGTGACTGACGATTTCTTCCAAAACGGCGCGTTGCTGGTTCACCTTGATCGGGAAGATGCTGTAGTAGCTCCCGTGAAAACCGTATTCCTTGCGGGACTTGTTGAAGCACTCGTTGATCTTTTCGATGCGGGTGTCCAGGATATCCGGGAAGCGAAGCAACATCGGGGTAGAAACATCGCGGAGCGAAAGTTCCTGAACCAACTCGTAAAGGTCGATGTCCGGTCCGCCTTCCTTGAGCGGATGCACCGTCGCATGGCCCTTCTCGTTAATGTCGAAGTAGTTCACGCCCCAGCCCTTGACATTGTACAAGTCACGGGAATCGTCAATGCGCCATTTTTTCATTTCAGGTCTCTCTAGTCAACGAGAACGGGATTGAAGTTTTCCTGCCACGGGAGGCCGTACTTGGTGAGGGCTTCCATGAACGGATCAGGGTCGAACTCTTCGACGGTATGCACGCCCGGCTTGTTCCACTTGCCGGTGAGCACCATCATAGCGCCGCACATGGCCGGAACGCCAGTCGTGTAGGCTATAGCCTGGCTGCCGAGTTCCTTGTAGCATTCCTGGTGGTCGCAGACGTTGTACAGGTAGTACGTCTTGTCCTTGCCGTCCTTCTTGCCCTTGAAGATACAACCGATGTTGGTCTTGCCCACCGTACGGGGGCCGAGGCTTGCCGGATCCGGGAGGAGAGCCTTCAAGAACTGGATAGGCACGATGTCCTGGCCCTGGAACTTGATGGGCTGAGTGGAGAGCATGCCCACGTCTTCGAGGCAACGCATGTGGTCGAGGTAGCTCTGGCCGAACGTCATGAAGAAGCGAATGCGCTTCACGCCCGGGATGTTCTGGGCGAGGGATTCAATTTCTTCGTGGTGCAGCAAGTACATGTCCTTCTGGCCAACCTGGTCGAAGTTGTACACGCGCTTGATGCTCATGGCGGGGATTTCAACCCAGTGGCCCTTGCCGTTCTCGTCGGTGTCCCAGTAGCTGCCCGGGGCGGAGACTTCGCGGAGGTTGATTTCGGGGTTGAAGTTCGTCGCAAACTTGTAGCCGTGATCGCCACCGTTGCAGTCGAGGATGTCGATTTCCTCGATGGTGTCGAACTGGTGCTTCAAAGCGTAGGCGCAGTAGGCCTGAGAAACACCCGGGTCGAAGCCGGAGCCGAGCAGTGCCGTAAGGCCGGCCTTTTCAAACTTTTCTTTATAAGCCCACTGCCAGCTGTAGTCGAAGTAGGCGCTGAAACCCTGTTCCTTGCAGCGCTTGTCGTAGACCTTGCGCCATTCCGGATCGTCGATGTTTTCGGGCTCGTAGTTCGCCGTGTCCATGTAGTTCACGCCACATTCGAGGCAGGCGTCCATGATGGCGAGGTCCTGGTACGGAAGCGCGATGTTCATCACCAGGTCGGGCTTGTATTCCTTAATCAGAGCAGAGACATTCTCGGCCTTGTCGGCGTCGACGGCTGCAGTCGTGATGACCGTCTTTGTATTCGGGCGGAGTTCCTGGGCCAGCTTTTCGCAGTTTTCGCGATGGCGGCTTGCGATACAGATTTCGCTAAAAACTTCGCTGCAGGTGCAGCACTTCTTGATAGCAACTGTGGCAACGGCGCCACAACCGATAATCAATGCTCTTGCCATTTTTTGTTTTTTCCTCACTTGGTGATGGTTAGCCCCATAAATTTAGGAAAAACTGGATGGTAATTCCAGTTATCTATCTGCAATTTCGTCTTTTAGACAGCGGATAGAGTTAAAGCCCGACTTGAACACGGCCGTATCGGCCATATATTCGGAATATACCACATGGCGTTCGTCCAGAGTGTAGACGTGAGCACGCTTATCTATGAAAGAAGGAATGATATCATAATAAGGTTCTGCAGTCCACAAGAATGCCGAGCCCCCGTATGTGGCGTAAATGTCATTATCTGTTGTATCAACACGCCCTGCGCCCACTAGCGCAAAACCGTATTCGTCGTCGCCAGGATCTTTGTCCCAGCCAACGTTAGACTTCAACGCATGAGCATTCTTGTACGCACCACCAATGGATTCCAAAAGTTCAGCGAATTCAATGCGGTTCGGCAAATGCCAACCTTCAGGGCAAATCCCTCGAATATTTTTCTGACTAACATGCTTCGTCAAGAAGGAATAGTCGAAAGCCCCGGAATCCATAGCCGCAGCCCAAGTGTAAAGTCGCCCATAAAATTTATTCGAATCCGGATCATCCAAGTATGCCGATTTCACGCGTCCTTCAAGAACAGGCGTCTTTACGCTATCGGCGTAATTGAGATTTTCCGCCATCCACGTCTGCCTTCCGATAGTCACCGTCTTATACGTCTGCTCGTCACGGGCATCCGTAAATTCACCCTTCTTCACAGTCGACGGATCAACAAGTACATCATGCCGTTCGTAATTCTTTATGCAACGGACAGAAAGTCCCGAAGCCTTGGTCGCCGCATATATGGCATCCCATACATCGCTTTTGTGCATATAGGCTCGAGCCGTAGAATCCGAGAGTTCCATGGTTGTCCAGAAATAGGCGTTCCAGGTTTCCAGAATCGTTGTACCGCTCATACTGTAGTAAAACTGACCCGCAGGCAGGAATGTAAGCCCATAGACGTTCGTATAGAGGGAATCTTCCCATTTCACGGCACCCGTGCGGAAAAGTTTCTTTTGGTAAAAAACGGGACCGTCTATCTCCTCATATTCAAGAACATGCCACCCTTCAGGGCAAATTCCCTGGAAGTTTTTAGGTACCGAGCAAACCGTCATAAAGCCACAGCCGGATTTAGCAGAATCCATCGCCACAGCATACGTGTACAGACGTCCGAACAAATCGCAATTTTCACGGGCACACCACGTATGGACCGTATCGCCAACATCGTAGTTCAGGTTTTCGGCCATCCATGTCTTTCCGTCAAACTCTATGGTCTTGTAGACCTTATTATCGCGAGAGTCCACAAGTTCGCCATAAGACAATCCTGGATTCATGTAATCCCAAGCGGTGATTACGGAACTAGAACTCTTAGCGCTGCTGGAGCTTTCTTCCACCGATGAATACGGTTCAATGCTACTTGAAATTTCATCTACGGAACTGGAATCTCCAGGCAAAAGGATACTGGGATCATCGTCGCCACACGCTCCTAATACTAGGGCGACGAAAGCGGATGTTGCAATCAACAAGCGTAAAGAATGGTTTTGAAAAGATTCCCCTTTCATACTTATTTTCTCCTATTTCTGCTTCTCAATAAAACTGCAGTCTTCAAGCATTTCCTTTATCGTATCCAGCGAATTGAACATGATGACGTCCAAAATGGAAAGCCCCGGAACGAATGCGTTATAGAACTGCTTGTAGGGCCGGATATTGGGATGAATGAATTTCAGCGTAACTCCGTGTTTTTCAAAGTCATCAAAATGATACAGGTCCTGCCCGCCTACGGCGTTGAGATAAGTATCTCCCCCGAGCCGGTGACAGAAATCGTAAATGCGGTATTCCCGCTTGTAGTTGTCGTTGCCCGGTATTTCGGAACTTCTTATGAATTTCGTGTTTATCCCGAGGAACCGGCAAACATCCTTTATCGACTGGAAAAGGAACTCCGCGACATTGCGCTCCGGATTGTCCAAAATCGCCTTCACGAGGTTATAACCCGCATCGAACTGCGGTGCCTTGCGGTAGGCGCGATAAACGGTATTCAGTTTCAGTCCAACATCAAAATCGACAAATTCAGTCTCGTTTATTTTCTTGAAAGACGTAATGTGTTTCACTTCCAGTCCAAAGAAAAAAGGTTCCCCGTTAATGAGGATCCTATTCCTCTGAATCCACCCACGCTTAATGAAATTGTAATTGTCGCCAATCAGAAACAAATCGGCGGCATTGACGAGCTGCCAGAATCCAATATATGGGAGAAAATAAGGCTGGTTTCCTGCGATAATCAAAGTACATCCCCGCAAGAAATGATACGCGCGTCATCTGTCACTAAGGGGAACGCCTTGCGATCGTCGACCATGTTCGTCACCGGGCAACTGGACGTACGGAAAAGCCCCGAGTCGAAATACTTGTCATCGATGCAGAGCATCATGCCGCATATGTAATCATTGAAGGGTGTCCCTTCCCATACGGTACGGTACGATTTCTGGTACAGGAACGGCTGGATAATCATGTCCCTGATGGAACCGTCATCGAAAAGCTCTTTCCACTTGTTTCCGTCCGTCAACGGTCCGGCATAGACCTTTTCGCTCTTGCCCAGGCGGAAATGCTTAAGTATGTAGCCGTTCTTGTCCGCATACGCTTTCTTCAAGATGTCTTCCGAAGACTTGTCCTTGCATATCCACGTCTCGATGGCATGCGCCCGCAGGAATTCCGCTTCTTCGTCGGTAAGGAAGTTCCGCGTAAATTCGGGCATGAACCAGAGCCGCATGAACCGTTTGTCGTGAATCAGGAATACCGTGCGGAAATCGTTGTACATTCGCGAATCAATCATGGCCTTGATGGTGTCCATGGAATAACTCAGGATGTCCATCTGGTTCAATGCACTGATGACGAACTTCCCGTTCCAATCGTCAATGCGGGCTTCGACCTCGTCTGCTTCCAGGATAGTGACCTTTTTTCCGAAGTGTTCGTAGAAAGGCTTGTACAGCTTGATTTCAGAAGTTTTGTCGGAACTCTTGAGCACGAAGATTTCGTCTTTATCGCCGACGATTTCCAACGCACTTTGCATCATCTGCTCGAAAAGCGATTCCCTATGGCAGCCGGGATGTTTTTCCATGAACTTGTTGGCGGCAGCCTCGGCAAAGTACGACATGAATATCCCGTGCCCAAAGAATCGACTCGTGATTTCACATAGCTTGAGTTGACCATCGTCGGTAACGAGGTAATCAGGGCGGAACGTTCCCGCCAGGAAAGGGTACTTGCTCTGGTATTCGAGGATTTCCATTTCCTTTTCGGAAAGCGGCATGTACTTGTCCGTAAATTCGGCGTAGTTGGCCGCCATGTATTCGACGCACTTGTAGAGCACGCGGTGCATCTCGCGCAGTTCCTCATCCGACATGCCTCCGCGCTCTCTGGGCGGCTTTTTCAGAAGATCAAGGGAGGGGAATTCATAGGCGATCTCCTCCTCTTCCGACTCGTTTTCGGCAATCTCGCGGGATACTTTTTCAAGTTCCCTGGCCGTCTCTTTCTTCGTCAGGCCCGCTCCGCTTTCGCTGCCGGATTTTTCGCCCGAAGCCTGCTGCTCTTTCCCGCTTTTGTCTTTCTGTTCCTTTCCGGCTTTTT
>CACXXH010000005.1 GCA_902771595.1 Fibrobacter succinogenes
GTGGTTATTTCTGGAACAGCTTGGACTGGTATCCAAGACACTGGAATCCATTCTGGTTGATGATGGGAATAAGGGTGTTCGGAATCTGCAACTGCTTGCGGACCCAGTAGCAGATGCTGGTCGACATGCCGAGCGTCTGCGTGTAATCCATCATCCGCTTAATGGCGGCGATGCAGAGTTCCCTTTCGGGAGCCGTGCGCCCGCGTTGCTTGCGGTGATCGGCATTGCTGGGCTTCAGGTAAACTTCATACAGTTCACGTTCCAAATCCTTGTCAAAGTGTCCGAGCCATTGCCCGAGCATGGCCAGGTTTTCCATGCAGGCGGTCAAGAATTCCGGCTTGTAGTTGATGATGCCCGCATCGTGCAGCTTGTCGAAGAACTCCTTGATATGTTCGTCGGTGAGGTACGGCATCACGATGGGCTGGATAAGTGCCGAGTTCGCCTGGATTCCGCGTTCGCGGCAGAGCTTCACAGATTGCAGGCGTTCGTCAATGGGGGCCGCAAAGGGTTCCAGCAAGTTCCTGAACTCGGTGGGCATAATGGAAACGCTGGTGTTGAACTGCATCTTTCCCTTGAGTTGCTCGAAAAGGTCGAGGATGGTTTCGCCTTCGTATTCGTACAGCAGGTGCTTAGGGCCGGATTTCGATGCGATAAAAAGCCTCGCATTGGAATCGGGATGCTTCTTGAAGTGTTCGATGAATTCCTTCAGAATCCTGTGCGCGATGCCGGTCTGCACCGTCGGTTCCTGGAACGCTTCCGTCTTGGGCGAGAAGTAGTAATAATGGTTCCAGTTCTTGCCGCGGCTCAGTTCCACGATCTTCGCCTCGATTTCCTGCTTGCGCTCCGGAGCCTCCTCGATGGCGGTCGCGAGATCCTGCAAAAGGACATTCTTCTTGTGGATATCCTCTTCGGTCACCGGACCCCAAGGTTCCCCATTCATGTCTTCGAGCAGCTTGCGCACGTACAGGTGGTAGTTCTCGTAAGCGACCAACTTCTGTTCATGAACGCCGTCGGTCACCAGGCAGTACTGGCAGCCGACATTGCAGCCCTTGATGGGATTGATTTCGAACGTGAGCGTCGGGCAGCGGCCCGTGTAGTTGTGAATTTCCGTCTGGACCTTTTCGGGGTCGATTTCTTCGAGATAGAGCTTCGATACGGGAATGACCGTCCTGTTCTTGACGCGTTCCATGAACACCTTGGAACCGCGCGTAAGGCCCTCGAGGGTACTTTCGGAGGGAGCAACTTTGACACCGAGATTATCCAAATACACCTTATCTACAACAGTAGGAGTAAAATCATTGAGGTTGTAGACATCCGTTTCATGAGAATAAAAAGGCTTAAATTCGACAAAATCTTTCATTTTTGCAATTCCTTCTTTTTGCACAAATTTCACTCGGATAATAGCAAATTTGTACGAGTTTCAAACCCATTTTGTTCTTTTCAATACAAAAAAGGTTGTTTTCTGCTAGAAAACAACCTTTTTCAATTTCTCGAGAGCAATCTACCGTTTGATTCCCGTCTTGATGATGACCGTCTCCTTATAACCGTCTTCGAAGGTGAAGATGATTTTCCAGATATAGATTCCCGTACCAACCTTGCGCCCCTTATTGGAGCGCTGATCCCAATAAAGGAATCCCAAATTGGATCCATCTTCATTGTCTCGCAGCGGATTGTCCATTTCACCATCGTAACCGAACTTCTGTTCCATGTGGTTCACGAAAACCGATATCCCGTCAAAGATGTAGACATCCGCCGTATAGGGGGCCATCGCATTCACACTAATAGCCGAAAGGGCATCCGGAAGCTCTTCCCATTCGAAACCTCCCGGAGGAATCCATGTCGGATTCTCCCCTATTCCACTGACAGGCTGCAGCGGTTTTATTCCTGTAATGTAGACAACACCGTCCATGCCCCTGATTTCAACACCACCTCGACCGGGCGTATTTCCCGCCAAGTCCACAAATTCCGCCTCCGGGCTGGTTCTAAGGCAGAAACCTGTCGTGATGGAAAAGTCATCCAGAAGGAAAGTCCACTGCAAACCATTCCCATCGACAATCGGAGGAACCTTCGTGTTCAACGCATATGTGACCGTATCCTCACACGACGTCGAATAACGGAACAGGCCTTCCCACGCATTCTCGCCGCCGACATTCAAGATTGGTTCGGACATCTGGACAACCAGCGTATCGGGAGGTATTTCCGAATATGGATTCATGTACTTTTCAAGATTCAGCTTCTTCTGCCGTTTAGTCGCCCTGACAGGAACCGCACCTACCCTATCTTTCAGCACGACGTTTTCCAGCGTATTGGAACTGGTCGTCATGAAACTCAGATAAGGTTTCCGTACCGAATCAGCCATAGTCAAACCGTAGCGGAAGGGTTCATTTATATAAGCCTCGGTCCATTTCGCATCGTTTCTGCTTTTCTGGATATTCCATCCTTCCGCGAACCGCCATTCACCGCGATTGGAGTTCCAAAAGATGGAGTCAACACTCAGAACTTTGTTGTCGCTTTCGTTCTTGAAATGAATTCTGACAAAATCGGCCTTGCCATCCAAATCCGAATCGTACATCTCCGCCAGATCGGCGATGAGGGAATACACGATAGAATCGCGATGGTTGAATTTCCGAGAATCATCAGGAATAGAATCCGTTACGAAAGACTTCACTTCACAGGCTCCCGTGACAGAATACCCGTTGCTAACGTAACGGACAGTCGCGCCCATCGCATCCGTCGCACGAAGGTAGTAGTGTATTACGGTAAAGTCCTGCGTATTGGCATGCAAAGTTCCATTCCAGGTGTCTTTTTCCGCAGAATAATTGAGAGGCAAAGTCCTGAAGATAATATCATTGTAGTCCTTGTAATACAGAGTCACGTCGTCGATTCCGTCGCTGTCGGTAATCCGGAACGAGAATGTCTTCAAATCCGATGTAGAATCCTCGCACGTCACAGAGACGACATCGACAACAGGCATGTCGTTATCGATAAAGATGGTATACGGTTCCATGGACGGGGTTGGAATTCTCGGAGTCTTTCCTGTCTGTCCGGCCGTATCTGTCGCAGTGACATAAAAATCTAAACCGGGAGCAACAACGAGACTTGCAGGGATGCTGAATTCCCAAAGGCTGTCGCGAACATGCTGCATATTGTAACTCGTAAACTGTCCGCCCATGGCGTTCACCTCACGCAAGTACACATGCGCCGAAGCGATATCAAGCATCGATTTTATATATACGCCAATCGTCAGCGAGCTGTTCGCCGTTTGAGGATTGTTGACCAAGTTCCAAGTATCTTCCGTAAGCGAAATAGATGGCGGAAGCGACGCCTCGTTCCACTGAACAGTATCCCTAGCATTAATGTTGTTGAACGTCATGCCTATTACGACGTCATGCGTTTCCCCGTTCTGAACCGTATCGGGAGTCTGGTAGCAAACGAGATACTGCGAGAGGATGTTGTCGCGGATGACGGAGTAGAGGCCCGCCAGTTCGCTAGCATCGCTAGCCATGGAGAACGTTCCTCCCGTATTCCTGGCAAGTTCCTGCAGCGGATATTTTACTGTTGACTCGAGTGCGATAGAATAGATGTTGGTATTGTTCTGATTTGCATAATCAATCACGGCGTTTATATTTTTCCCACTAGTGCCATCGGATCCATCCGAAAAGATGATGACCGCTGTCGGGTTAATTTCACCAACGATTTGCTTTACTCCGACATACGCACCCGAGGTGATATTCGTCGAGCCGCCAGCCTTAACGCTATCTATAGCATTTAGCAGTAGCGCTTTATCGGCAGTCATGGTCTGGTGGACTATGACAGAATCAACCATGATGGAATCCTTCGAATCAGCGGAAGCATTGGGATCCTTTACCTTGATGAAGCCAACGAAACCGACAATAGCCGTCCTGTCATAGGGGCTCATTCTATCTACAAAATCGCGCATGGCCTCGAGCGCCTTGGTCATACGATTGTTGGTTAGCATTGAACCACTCTGGTCTACAACGAGAGCGACGGATATACCGGTAACCTTTTGAATGCTCGTAACCTGCGCATTAATCTTTTGGCCATCTTCCGTCAAAATAAAATCGCGAGAAGTCAATCCGTTGAAGGCATGCCCATTCTGGAGATCCGTAACGGAAACCTGCGCACAAATTTGAGGGTAATTGTTCAGGTCGAGTTTCGATATCTGCACCGAAGGCCGCGCCGCCGTATCTACGGCAAATACCGCCCTGACTGAACATACGGAATCTTCTTGGAGGATGGTAGTCCTGCTCTCGTCCGGCTTGTCGATTTCGAGATTGCCCATGATTGAAGCCCAGTTCTTGAAAACGTAACCTCCGTGCGGCCAAGCATTGACGACAGTCTTGCTCCCCGGACTGACAGATACATCACCAGACGGGCTAATAAGACCGCCCTTGGAGCTTTCTACGTTCAACTTATAGGGCATCGAAATCCACGCCGCAAAAGACTTGTTCGGAATAATGACAGAACTGTCTCGAAGCGTCCAATAAAGCGGCTCGCCCGGCGTTCCCTTAACAAGGATAGCGGTAGCCCCTTTTACCTTACTTTCTGTGGAACCATTCTCGAAAGTGTCATCGTTCCCGTAATCCCGGAAAAACGCACATAGCGAATCGACAGGTTCAAACCGGACGACATAGGCGTTGGTGTCGGGCGGAGTCCAGGTGAAACGGATTGCCGACTTGGTAGATTCATTGTAATAATTGTCCTGGAAGTTGAAGGTCTTTTTCGTTCCGCTAAGTGTGTAAATCTGGCTCTGCTTGAACACGGCCTTCAATTCGGCATTGCCGTTGACACTCGCAAACGTATATGGCGCTTCAAGATCATCCACCGAAGGCGTTCCAAGTACCACCTGCCAGTTAGAAAAACGATATCCCGAATCCGCCTTGGCACCAATCGAATACTTGGAACCAGCATAAGCCATCGTATACCCCGTATCCGGAAGGGCCTTTCCGTTCCCAGCGGAACCGAGCGTAAGTTTGAACGGCTGCGTTGCGTAACTGATATAGAAGGGATTGTCGTTCTTTTTATACTTATAAACGACTATACACACGGTATCCCCGGCAGTGAGGTTCAATGTTTTACTATAAGTACCGACGAACCTCGACGAAACCGTCAGGGTATCATAATTGGTCTTTTTATACTGGAGGTAATAGAGGGAATCCTGTAGAGCGTCGTTTGACACGACAATGTTAAACGACCCTGTACTCGGAGCGACAAAAACGAACCTGACGCCAACATGCCCGTGCGAGACCTTCTTCGCATAGGTATTTTCGGCAAAGTTGTATCGGGTCGGAATAGCTGTAATGGAATAGATTTCACCCGGCCGGAAAGTCGCCTTCACTTTACAGTCACTGAGAACGTGCATTACCCGGGTCGTATCTTTCTTGGGATTCTCGATATCGCAGGAACCCGAAACCTTTTCCCAATGATCAAAGACGTTATCCGAATCCGGAACGGCGTATATTTTGATGGAATCGTTTTCAATGACCTTGGTAAAAGTCCGCGTTATGCCAGCAGAATCAATCGCCCAAGCCCTACCCGAGGAATCAACGGCAACCATTCCGTTTCCCGTATGCGAAGCGCTTATGCCGTATGTCTTAGATAGCCGAAGGAATATGGAATCCTTCATATAGACATTGGGATAACCCGTAACATAGATTAAGATATAGTTTTTCTTATTCGGTTCAGTGGAGTAGAAACACCTGCGATTATAACACGCTCTCCCTTTAGCAGAAGGTTTTGTGAAAGTCGAATCGTCTCCGAAGTTTACTAATCCAAAATTTTGTTCGTTACTGTAGGTGTGCGCGTACTGCACCTCCTCTTTAGCGTCAATATACAATCGCAGTCCGTAACTGCCTATACCAGCTGTCGGATAGGGAACATGAACACTCTGCTCATAAAAATCGTATTTCGTCAGCTCTTCAGTCAATTTATAAATGGGGAGAGTCTGGGTTACCATCCTTATGGTGGCAGAATCTGTAAACGGGATAAACCCAGTCGAATCGGCAGTGGCATTGACAATCTTCCCCTGCCCGGAAACGAGTTCCCACTTGATGAAGTTTTCTCCGTAATTGAGCCGCTTACGAGCTGCGATGGAAGCGGTATCGCCAATGGAAGACGCTATAGAAACCGAATCCCCCTCAATAAGAATATTTGCGGAAGCATCCACGGCAAAAGCCGCAAAAAATCCCATAGCAAAAACTATGGAACGTACAAGTGTTCGTATTTTAGCACCCACTTTGCCCTCATTCCCCTAAATTACCCCAAAAATCGCCAATTCCAGCGACTACAAACAAAATATATAATTTATTTCGAATTTGTTACAAAAATTTTTCAAAAAAAGAAACCCGTCCGCCCCAATCGGGGCAAACGGGCGAAATTTGCTAAAAAAGCCGTAAATAATTTTAGTAGTTTTCAGCAGTGACTTCGAAGAAGGACTGCGGATGGGCGCACACCGGGCATGCGGCCGGAGCCTTGGTGCCGACGACGATGTGGCCGCAGTTGCGGCATTCCCACACCTTGACTTCGCTCTTCTCGAACACGGCGGCGGTCTCCACGTTCTTGAGGAGGGCGCGGTAGCGTTCTTCGTGGCGCTTTTCGATAGCGGCGACCATGCGGAACTTGTTGGCGAGAGCCTTGAAGCCTTCTTCTTCGGCGGTCTTCGCGAAACCTTCGTACATGTCGGTCCATTCGTAGTTCTCGCCATCGGCGGCGGCTTTCAGGTTTTCGGCTGTGTCACCGATGCCTTCGAGTTCCTTGAACCACAGCTTGGCGTGTTCCTTCTCGTTATCGGCAGTCTTCAGGAAGAGTTCGGCAATCTGCTCGAAACCATCCTTCTTGGCGCGGCTAGCGAAGTAGGTGTACTTGTTGCGGGCCTGGGATTCGCCTGCGAATGCGGCCTGGAGATTCTTTTCGGTCTGGGTTCCGGCGTATTTGTTTGCCATATTGTATCCTTTTGTGAATGGTGTCTCTGTCATGCCAATATAGATATTTTGGGACGGCGGAGACGAAAAAAAAGTCAAATGATACGCAACGTATCATTCCGATAAAAATACTGAAAATTTATTTGACTTTTTGCTGTTTTTTCTTCAAAAACTGATATTTCGTATCATTCAAGGTATTGCCTCCGAAGGTTTTTTAAGGTATATTATAGACATGAAGCCGATTATCGAATACAAAGACTACCGCAAATACATGCAAGACTTCTACGATGAACGCAAACGTACGGGCGCATTCTCGTGGAGGGAATTCTCGAAACTTGCCGGGTTCACCTCCCCCACATACATCAAGCTGGTGTGCGAAGGGAAGAGCGGCCTGAGCAAGATCAAGACACCGCAGGTATCCAAGGCGATGGGCCTGAGCGGATACGAAGAGGAATACTTTTTGCTCCTCGTCATGTTCGCCAAGGCAACCAGGGATGCCGACAAGAAGGCGATTCTTCTCAAGCTGGAGAAAATCGCCATCGAGCACAAGGTGCGCGTGATTGACAGCGACGCATTCCAATACTACGAATCGTGGAAATATCCCGTCATTCGCGAACTCGCCCCGATGATGCCCGGCGCCCAGCCCCGCAAACTCGCCGACGAATGCAAAGAGTACGTTTCTGCCGAAGAAGTCCGCGACATCCTCGCCTTTTTGGTGAAAGCCGGATTTTTAAAGAAGAACGGCGAAAAAAATTATTCGCAAACCGAGAAGGCCGTTATCGGATCTGCAGAAGCGCTCCCTATCGCCATTCGCGCCATGCACAAGGAAATGGGCAACATGGCCGTTCGCGCCGTAGACCGCTACAACGCGAACGAACGCTATTTCACCGGAATGACCATCGGCGTGAACGAAACCAACTACACGCGCATCGTTGCAGAAATCGATGCCTGCGCCAAGAAAATCGCAGCCATCGCAAACGAAGGCGAAAACTTAAACCAGGTCTACGGCCTGAACTTCCAACTTTTTCCATTTACAAACAAAATCGAAGGAGAGTCCCATGCTTAACCACAAACATAATCTCTATCTCACGGGGGCATTTGCCCTTTGTGCACTTTCCGCGTGTTCCACGGATAGCCTATCGACAGCCGGATCGACAACCATGCCCAACGCTGAAGCCAAAAGAATCATATACCACACTGATTCCTTAAGTGTCGTTTCGCTCAACGGTATCCAGATAAACGCCTATTCCGCCGAAAAGGGCGTCACGATCACCTGCGAAGAAGACCAGAAGTTCTACGACGCCAGAGTCAAGGTAAACGACGACAACCGCGTAGAAAAGTACCTATCGCTGCATAAATTCGGAAACGACTGCGACAGCATATTCAACGTGTTCAAGATGTCCTGCGGATCCGACAACGCACAGTTGGCTGGTACCTGTGACGAAAGCGGCAATCTGGAAACATATTGTACCTACACGGACAACAATACAGACTACGTCGACCTCATGACCGAACTCTGGCAACAGTCCAACAAGCCATGCAACCAATTCGAATACATCAACATGCTGCATACGCTAGACCGGTATACGGAACAGTTCACGGACGACCCCACGGAACTCTCGTTCGACAGCCACGTGCTAGCCTACCACGGGAACATGGATTTCGACAAATTGATCGCAGCCATGACAGAAATCGATGAAGAGACTCAAAACCTCAAAAACCCAAGAATTAGGGAACTTTCCGCCAACGATATTCCCAAATACTTCCCCATGACGGCAACCATCGCCAAGGACAACATCCACAAAGGCAACTGCAAGACCTATATCGTTTTCGATTATGATGCATCCCAACCTACAGGACATGCCCTGACAAGGATTTCCAAGGACACCATCGAAATAACGAGCATCGGCAAGGGTGGCATGGGTATAAGCACTAACGCATACTTCCCCGTCGCGTTCCTTGTCCAAGATTGCGAAGGGCTCATTGACGAGAACTCCACTGTCATAAGCAAGAGCTACATTGCCAAGACATGGTGCTCTCCCCTAATCAGCAAAACCACGGAAGAACTCCAAGAAGAATTCATGGACGAAGACGGCGAATGGCACTGGCCGTCCCCCGACGACTGGCAGTCAACATACAAGCCCAACCCCAACTGCGGAGAAAATGGGCACGGGGACGTAGACGCCTACGGCGAATGGTACCGCGCTGATCTAAAGGAATAAGAAAGCCCCCGTCAAGTCAGAGGGGAGACAATGGTGGCTTCTCACCCTCGCGCAAGCGAGGGTCTTTTTTTGTGGTATGAGGATGAGTTCTGCATAACACCAGTTTTAATGCTATGCAAGAATTTGACTATCTTTTCATGTGGTTGTTTAGGGTATCGAACATGAAAATAAGAAAAAACGTCTTTTCTACAAATACGGCCATTACGGCATGGAGTTTTGCAATGGGCCTTGCAGGAATCTGCGCCGCGGCGCCTATCGAAACTGTTCCCTGGAACGGACACGTCGGTGCCGTGAGTTTCACATTCGACGATGCGCTCGAAAATCAAGTGCAGAACCTGAAACCCATATTGGATGAAATGTCCGATGTCCACGTGACGTTTTTCCTAACAAACATGGGAAACGGCCTCCAGAAAAATGCGGCAGGTTTTGCAGCACTTGCAAAAGCGGGGCACGAAATCGGGAACCATACCGACACGCACGCCCACCTGAGCGGTATCAGCAATAACAGCGAACTGGAAAAAGAAATCGTCACGTTCGCCGATAAAATCGAAAGCGTCATGAAAGAGAACGGCGCGAAGGTCCGCGTCACATCGCTCGCTACACCCTTCTGCGAGAACAACGACCAGGTCAGCGCCGTCATAAACACGCGGCACTTCATCAACCGCGACTGCGGCTGGCACGGGCGAAACGAATGGGACGTTGAACCGAAATGGTTGAGTATTCAAGCCAAGATATGGACACGTTCCGGCGCAACCGTAACCGAAATGCTTTCGTCACTCGACACGGCGGCTTTCATCGGGGACTTTAGCAACGCAAACCCCTGGGATGTTTCTGTAAAGGGCGGCTCATGGCTCGTCGTATTGAACCACGGCGTGACCGACGATACCGGAGATGATTACGCCATCAACCCGGCAGACATCAAGAAGCTTTTCCAGCACGCCCTTGAAAACGACCTGTGGGTAGCGCCCTTCGGAACCATCGGGGCCTACCACCGCGCACACTTTATCGTAGACAAGGCCGAAAAGACGGAAACCGAGAACGGCTACACCGTCAAGTGGGATATTCCGAACGAGCATATGCCCGAAAGCGTTCCGCTCCGCGTAAAAATCGACACCAAATCCGTCGACGAAAAGGCGGTCGTAGAACAGGACGGCAAGATTTTAAAGTCCGAAAGCGATGGCACCTACATCATCGAGTTTATGGCGAAGGCACTCACCGTGCGAAAGCCCAAGGATGGCGAAGACAATCCGCAGGATTCTACAATAGCACTCGCGAAGGCTCCACAAATCAATCGCGATTACACGAAGTTCACATTGTTCGACATGAACGGCAACAATCTCGGGTCCATCAACGGCTTTGCCGTACCCGCAAGATTCCCCAAGGGCACCTACATCATTCGAGCCGAAGCAAAGGGTCTCTCGCCGAAGATTGTGAAAGTCCAGTCTAGATAAATAAACACAAGCTTCAACAAAGCACATTCCTTCTCTGCGAATTAATTGTATATTTACAATGTACTTTCAACGGAGACTGGATGTTATCTAGTAACTCTCGGTTCGAAAAATATACCATCCGCACGGAACAGCCGTGCGATTTTAAGGCAATTGAAAACCTCACTCGCGAAGCATTCTGGAACGTCTACCGTCCCGGTTGTACCGAGCATTACGTGCTTCACTGCTACAGGGAGAGTCCCGACTTCGTCCCGGAACTTTCGCTCATCCTGGAAGTCGAAGGAGAAATCGTCGGGCACGTGATGTACGCATGGTCGCACATTGACGCCGATGACGGTCGCAAAATCAAGATGATGACCTTCGGGCCCATCAACATTCGCCCCGACTTCAAGCGGAAAGGCTACGGGAAAATCCTCCTGGACCATTCCATGGAACTCGCGAAAAAGATGGAAGGTGGCTGTCTCTTAATCGTGGGCAACATTGATTTCTACGGCAAGAGCAGTTTTGTATCCGCACTCACCAAGGGAATCCGTTACGCCGACGATCCGGAAGCCACCTACTTCTTGTGCAAGGAACTGGACGACGGTTTCTTGGACGGAATCACCGGTTCATACCATGACCCAGAAGGCTACTTTGTCGCAGACCAGAATCCCGAAGCATTCGACCGATTCGATGCGGAATTTCCGCCTAAAGAAAAGCTCAAGTTGCCCGGGCAATTGTTCTAAATAAAAATTTTAAGCCCCTCGAATCCGAGGGGCTTAAACTTTACGGCAAATCCACTTGCCGGAGACATATCTTTTACTTCGCTGCGGCGGCGAATGCCTTGCCAAGCTTATCGAGGGCTTCGGCGACTTCGGCTTCGCTCACGTTCAGCGGCGGGAGCATACGCAGCACATTGCCCTTGGCGCTAAGCACCATGAGCTTTTCGGCGCGTGCAGCAGCGATGATGTTGTTCACCGGCATTTCTTCGGCGAGAGCGACACCGAGAATCAGGCCTTCACCGCGAACTTCCTTGGCGAAAGCATACTTCTCGACGAGAGCGTTCAGGCCGGCCTTCAGCTGGGCGGAACGTTCGGCCACGCTCTTCAAGAGCGCGGGGTCGGCAATCTGCTTGGTGACAGCGAGGCCTGCGGCACATGCAATCGGGTTACCGCCGAATGTGGTACCGTGGTCACCGGCCTTGAGCTGGTCGGCAATGTGCTGGCGCAAAAGCACCGCACCGAGCGGGAGACCGCCACCGATTCCCTTGGCAAGCGAAACGAGGTCCGGCTTCAAGCCATACTTTTCGAAACCGAGGAAAGTCCCGAGACGGCCCATGCCCGCCTGCACTTCGTCGACAATCACGAGGCAGCCGAATTCCTTCTGCAAGCTGTTGATGGTCTCGACCATCTCCTTCGAAAGCGTCATCACGCCACCTTCGGCGGCGAGGCTTTCGAGCATAATGGCGCAAGTGTCCTTGTTGACTTCCTTCTTGAGCGCTTCGCAGTCATTCCAAGTCACGTGAACGAAGTCGCCCGGCATGGAGCCGAAGCCTTCGCGAATAGCCGGCTGGCCCGTCGCAGAAAGCGCGGCGTACGTCCTTCCGTGGAAGCTGTTCACGAACGTGATGATCTTCTGCCTGTTCTTTTCGCCCTTCCGGTCGAAGTACTTACGTGCAAACTTGATGCAGCCTTCGTTGGCTTCGGTACCCGAGTTGCAGAAGAACGCCTTGTCGAACTTGGTGATTTCCAAGAGGGCCTTGCCGAGTTCGATCTGCGGGTAGTTCGGGTAAAGGTTGCTGATGTGGTTGAAGTGGTTCATCTGTTCCACCACAGCATCCTTGATGGCCTGGTTCTGGTGACCGAGCGCATTCACGGCGATACCCGCCACAAAGTCCAGGTACTTGTTGCCCTGGTCGTCGTAGAGGTAAGAGCCTTCGCCCTTCACGAAGTTGATGTCTGCCTTGCCGTAGAGCGGCGCGATGATTTGTTTGTCCTGCTCGAGCAGGTTAGCGCAAGATTGTGCCATAGTTTAAATCTCCATTAATTTGTTTGCCAAAGTGTTCCGCGTCCTTCCAACCCACGATGTGGATGCTCTTGAGTCCTCGTCGGATCGACTTGAAACTCTCGCGGACTTTGGGAATCATACCGCCGGAGATGACGCCAGCTTCGATAAGCTTTTCGGCGTCCGCCTCGCTCAGTTCGGGAATTACATTCTTGTTTTCGTCCATCACGCCTGGAACGTCGCTTACCAGCACGAACTGGTCAGCCTCGAGTGCCACTGCCAGTTCACTTGCGGCGGTATCGGCATTCACGTTCCAACTGACACCGTTGCCATCTGCATCGGGGCCGATAGAAATCGGGCTAACTACCGGAGTCCAACCGGCACTCCACAGGTCCGTCACGATTTTCGGGTTCACCTGCTTGATTTCGCCCACCAGGCCAAGGTCCACCTTGCCCTGCTTCTTGACGACTTGGAACAGGTTGCCGTCTACGCCGGAAATGCCGATGGCGTTGCAGTTGTTGTTCAGCAACATGCGCACCAGCTTCTTGTTCACGTGGCCCGAGAGGGTCATCTCGACCATCTTCATGATGCCAGGAGTCGTAACTCGGAGTCCGTCGATGAATGTCGGTTGTTCCTTGAGCAAGGCGATATTCTCATTGATATCCTTGCCACCGCCGTGAACCACGGCCACCTGACAGCCACTACCAGGCAAGGTAGAGACTGCCGACACAAAATCAGCGAGCTTGGCTTCGTCAATAGCCAGGCTGCCACCAATTTTTACAACCACTTTTTTCATCGTTTGTGATGTCCTCTCGATTTCCGCGTATTACAGGATACACCATTGCAGCCCTTAACGAGGAAATTTGAATGCAAATTTAAAAAAAAACACTCCCAACTTCAATGTTTTTATTATATTATAGCCACAATTCAACCATACAAAAGAGGTATAAATATGGCTATCACGAAAGTTTGGCTCGACGAATCCAGCGACGAATGCGTCTCTTGCGGCGCTTGCGAAGCTACTTGCGACGCAGTGTTCAGCGTTCCCGAAAAGATGCAGGTGAAGGAAGGCGTCGATTTCTCCGCTTACGAAAGCGAAATCAAGGACGCCGCTGACAGCTGCCCGGCCGGCGTGATCAAGTACGAGTAATTATCAGTAACGTACAAACGTACGTAATACTCGATTTTTTAGACTCCGACATAACGGCGGGGTCTAATTTTTTTTAGATTAAACGAGCACACAAAAGAAGGATTCACACTATGAAAAAAATCATTTCCACCTTGTTACTCTTCACCGCAGCCATCCTGATGAATGGTTGTACAGCCTCGTACCAGAGCGAATTCATGACCCCGCAGACGTACATGCAGAATCAGGCAAGCATCCTGATTGTCACACCGGAAAACGGAAGATACGAGACCATAGAATACCCCTCTTCTGGAATCGATGTCGCCTCGACACTCGCTCAAGAACTGGGCAAGTACAGCTCGAAGATCGCTACGATTCCAACCCCCGTTACAATAAACGACATTGGTGACGATGTATTGCAGCAGTACAATTATGTATTCATTCCGCAAATTCTGCACTGGGAAGACCGCTTAACCGGGTGGTCGATGCGCCCCGACCGCATCCAGGTCCGTTTCGACATCTACGACAACCAGAGGCAGCTCGTCAACTCCTACATGGTCACTGGACGCAGCGCATACATCGTCTGGGTCAGCAAGGCCCCCAACTCATTGCTGAGAAGGCCCATCCGCGACATGCTGAAGACGTTCTTCGGCCAGGGCTAGTCGTCCGTCAAATCCAAGAACTTGAAAGGCCTACCCCCAGGGGCAGGCCTTCTTTAATTAGCGTTTCAACTTCTTGAGATCTTCGAGGCGGTTGAGCGCCTCGTATAGCGTCTCGTCTTTCTTGGCGAAATGGAGACGCACCAGATGGTCCACCGGTTCCCTGAAGAAACTGGAGCCCGGCACCGCGGCGACGCCCACCTTCTGCGCCATGTCGATGCAGAACTGTTCGTCGGGCAGTTTACTGCCGTCAGTAACCGCGCACGATGCGACATGGGAACCGCGCGAGCCGTACCCGAATTCGGAAATGTCAATCAGGACAAAGTAAGCGCCCTGCGGTTCGGAGAATTTCAATCCCAAGTTCCGCAATCCGCTCGTAAACACTTCCTTCATGTGCGTGTAGTGCGCCTGCAGGCCTGTGTAGTAAGAGTCGTCGAAGCGTAGCGCCGTCACGGCGGCCTCCATGAGCGGGGCGGCGGCGCCGACCGTCAAAAAGTCATGGACTTTCTTGACGCGGTCCATGACGGGTTCCGCGGCAAGCACGTATCCGAGACGCCATCCGGTAATCGAGTACGTCTTGCTCAGGCTGCTGCATTCGATGGTGCGTTCGAACATCCCCGGGAGCGTCGAGATATACGTGTGACGGTGAGGCGCATAAATGATATGTTCGTACACCTCGTCCGTAATCACATACAGGTCGTACTTCACTGCCAGGGAGGCAATCACCGAGAGCTCTTCGCGGGTAAAGACCTTCCCGCTCGGGTTCGCCGGGTTGCACAGCACAAGCGCCTTCACGCCCGGCTGCTTCATGGCGCTTTCCAGAACGTCGGCATCGAAACTCAGGTCCACAGGTGAAAGCGGCACGTAAACGGGAGTCGCACCGCAGAGAATCGTATCGGCGGAGTAGTTCTCATAAAACGGCGAGAACAGCACGACCTTGTCGCCTGGGTTGCAGACCGACATCATCGAGGCCATCATCGCTTCGGTACTGCCGCAGGTGATGACGATTTCTTTTTGCGGGTCATAGCGAAGCCCGCTAAAGTGGAACTGCTTGTCGCTCAGCGCCTCGCGAAAATTCTGAGCACCGAACGTAATCGCATACTGGTGCGGGCCCACGGGGGCGATTTCTGCCAGCCGCTTCGTCAGCGCCTCCGGCGGGTCGAAATCCGGGAAACCCTGCGAAAGGTTGATTGCCCCGCAGGCATTCGCGATGCGGGTCATCCGGCGGATAACGGAATCGGTAAAGGTCTCTGTACGTTCACTTAACGGCTTCATGGCAAGCAAATTTAAAATTTTCCCATCACCTTTTCATAATTGCCATAGAACAACGGCGCCGATACTTCATTCTCTTTCCCCTTATCATAAACACTCTTGCACACGAACAGCAGGTCATTTAAATTTCCATGAAGCGTCATGATCTTCCTTGTCAAAATGTTTTTGGCAAACATTCTCTTCATGATGGGCGCAGAGATAAACGTCGGCAATTTGTATGCGAACAATTCGTTGCCATATTTTTTCAGGTCAACTCCTCGAGACGCAACGATTTTCGAGGTTTCCCGAATCGACTTGACGGCTTCCGCCAATTTCGCAGTCGAATCCATCAGTTGCTCCGCAGACGCAGATACATCGGTTATATCGCCATGGCTCCCCGCAACAGAAACAACACCCGCATTGATGGCCATGTGGAGCCAAATCCATTCCAGCATATCGAATGGTGTTTCAAGTTTTATGTTACAAGCGGCAAAAGCCTTTTCCAGGTCACCATAATTACGAATATTCGCCTTTTCCCGGCATTCAAGCATAAAGTGGTCAAACACGCAGCAATTGAGCGTTCCGTCTTTAATGTTTCCACCAGCGACAGGATACCCCAGAACATATTTATCAGACAAACTATCTATAAACTTCCGGTCTTCCCATATTCCGCAAGCGAGCAACAATGTTCCTGAAATTTCCTCCGATTTCAGAGAATCCAGAACATCCTTGATTTTCCCAGACGGAACTGCGACAAATATAAAGTCGTATTCCTTCTTAGAGGCTTTACGTACGATATACCTATCCATTGATTCAACACCCTTGGGATTCAGACGCCCATCCAGCATGTTGACCTTCAATTCGCTAATATCGCCTTTAGGGCTCGATTTTCTTATGTAATGCTCTACATCAAAACCGGCCTTTTGAAAAAGATAACCGTAGGTTGTCCCTATTACACCTAGACCGACAATCAAAATATCCATTTTCATACTCCAGCCTTCATTGGGCACCCTTGAATATAATAAAAATGCTATATTTGCGCTCACTATGTTTTCACAGCTGACCGACTCTCTAGAATCTACTCTCAAGAACCTGCGCGGGCAGGGCAAGCTCACCGAAGAAAACGTCGCCGAATCGCTGCGCGAAGTGCGCCGCGCGTTCCTCGAAGCCGACGTAAACTTCAACGTGACCCGTGACTTCGTAAAGGCCGTCAAGGAAAAGGCCCTCGGAAGCGAAGTGCTCAATTCCGTGACCCCCGGTCAGCAAATCGTCAAGATAATCCACGACGAACTCGTCGCCGTCATGGGTGGCGAAACGAAGGAAATCAACCTCTCCGGCCCGGCGCCGGTAGGCATCATGATGGCGGGCCTCCAGGGTTCCGGTAAGACGACCTTCGCGGGCAAGATCGCCCTTTGGATGCGCAGCAAAAAGAAGCGTAAACCGCTCCTCGTCGCAGCGGACGTGTACCGTCCGGCGGCTATCAAGCAGTTGCAGGTGCTCGGCAAGTCCATCGGCATTCCGGTGTACGACGAAGGCCAGGGCGACCCGGTGGAAATCATCAAGCACGGTTACCAGTACGCGAAGGACAACGGTTTCGACCTCGTCATCTACGATACCGCGGGCCGCCTGCAGATTGACGAAGAATTGATGCAGGAACTCGAGAAGGCGAAGGAAGCCGTCCACCCCGACGAAATCCTGTTCGTCGCCGACGCAATGATCGGTCAGGAAGCCGTGAACGTCGCCGAGACCTTCTGGCAGCGCCTCGCGTTTACGGGCGTGTGCCTCTCGAAGATGGACGGTGACACCCGCGGCGGTGCGGCCCTCTCCATCAAGAAAATGACGGGCGTACCCATCTGCTTTATCGGTGTGGGCGAAAAACTCCCCGACATCGACCTTTTCCACCCCGACCGCATGGCAAGCCGAATCCTCGGCATGGGCGACGTGGTCTCCCTCGTGGAAAAAGCCCAGCAGGTCATCGACGAGAAAGACGCGAAAGACCTCAAAAAGAAGATCCTCAACAACACCTTCGACCTGAACGACTTCCTGACGCAGCTCCGCACCATCAAGAAGCTCGGCCGCATCAAGGACATCCTCGGGCTCATCCCGGGCCTGAACAAGCTCCCGCTCGACCAGATTGACGAGAAGCAGCTCGTATACGTGGAAGCCATCCTCAGTTCCATGACCCCGAAAGAAAGGAAAAAGCCGCAGATTCTCGACGGTAGCCGCAAGAACCGTATCGCCAAGGGTTCCGGCACCGAAATCGGCCGCGTGAATACCGTGCTCAAGCAATACGAAGACATGAAGCTCATGTTCAAGAAGGTGGGCGACATGGCCAAGAAGCAGAACAACGGTGGAACTATCGGTTCCAATTACACGCCGCCCAAGGTCAAAAAAAAAAGAAAGTAGAAGAGATAGTATTTCATGCCGGCCCTCGGGTCGGCTTTTTGTATATATTAATCAAGACAACTTATGAGATTTCTTAGAATACAAATCTTTATCACCATCGCATTGCTCGCAGCGTGCAAATCGACAGATCCAACTTCAAAAAAATTGCTCGCCGAACATGTTTCACATCCCGAAAGCAGTTCCGCTTCTTTATTAACGACAAAGGAATGTACTGCAAAAGATTCGGTAGAACAACTCGAAAACATGATAAAAAATGCATTCAGTCCATTTAAAGTGATGTTTCCCGAAACCGATCATTTTGCAGCTTTTTGCGAAGTTCAAAAAAGCAAAGACACTCTTCTATTAGGCGTTTTAACCATATATGTTAATATCGATTTATCCATAACAATAACAAACGGAACCGCAACTTTTCTTGAATCGATCTATTTCAACAGCAGTAAGAAAGAACCGTCAGACAGCATCACATTTGAGAAAATATATACCCACCACAAACAGGATTCCACAAAATTCAACCTCAAACGATCAAACGACATTATAACATACACATTCCTAAACGCCAACTGTATTGATCTAGATGAACTTTTCACAGAGCTTCATAAAGAATGCCCCAGGCGGATGCACCATATAATTGGAGACCCAGGACCAAACCACAATTTTGATCCGAATTTAGGTTTCGATTTAGAAAAACTTGATTAACGCCATCGCAAAAAAGCCGACCTCACGGCTCACACCCCCTTGTATCATATACTTCGCCGTTTGTTTCATTTACAGAAAATAATTTTTTCAATATTACTTTTTTCAGTATTTTTACATAAAAATCAAACTTTTTGTATCATAGTCTGTTGATTTTCAGACTTTTTCAGGCTATATTAAGAGAGCAAGGAAACGAATCATGAAACCGATTACCGAATACCAAGATTACCGCCGCTACATGCAGGACTTCTACGAAGAAAAAAAGAAGTCCGGATTCACCTGGCGCGAATTTTCGAAGGGCGCCGGATTCGCCTCGCCCTCATACCTCAAGCTGGTGTGCGAAGGCAAGAGCACGCTCAGCCGCGTTGGCCTCCCCCGCGTGGCAAACGCGATGGGACTTTCCGGCTTCGAGCGCACCTACTTCGAAAAGATGGTCGAATTCGGAAACGCCACAAACGACGATAAGAAAAAAGCCGCTTTCGCGGAACTCACCCGCATCGCAAAAGAACAGAAGGCCCGCGTCATCGATTCCGACACGTTCGCCTACTACGAGTCCGCCATCAACTCCATCGTGCGCGAGCTTGCCCCCCTGATGCCGGGAGCACTCCCGAACGAGATGGCGAAAAGAATCAAGCACCTCTACACGGCGCAACAGGTCCGCGATTCACTCGCCATGCTCACCCGCGCAAAGTTCCTCGAAGAGACCGACGAGAACGTCTACCGCCAGACGGACAAAGCCATCACCGGTTCTACCGAAGCCATCCCGCTTGCGCTCCGCAGCATGAACCGCGAAATGACCGACCTCGCTAAAGAAGCCATCGACAAAATCGACGTACGCGAAAGAAACATCTCCGGTGTCACCTTAGGCGTCGACGCCCCGACACTCGCACGAATTTCCGAAGAAATCAACAAATGCCGCCGACACGTCATTGCTCTCGCGAACAGTTGCAAAAAAATAGACCAGGTCTACCGCCTCAACCTTCAACTTTTCCCGCTTACTGACAAGGTGTAGGAGAAACCATCATGAAACTCAAGACAGCATTATTCTCCACCGCAATAGCCTTGGCGGGCCTATTCACGACCGCTTTGCCGCTCGCTGCAATCTCCGCACTCACCGCCTGCGACAACGGAAACACCGCAGGCACCGACGAACAGGCGAACTCCATCACCGCCGCCATCGACAGCGCGCTCACCATATGGCTCGCAAGCGATACACTTATAGCAACCGAAATATCGAGCTATCCTTGCATCGACTGCCCTCACGACATCATCCAGGTTCCGAAAATCCATGCGGAAAACGGATACCTGTATCACGTCGCAAACGAAAGTTTCAAATCCGTCGTCTGCGAGAACGACTCGAACAGATTCGTCTACTCTGTAAGTGTGAACGACTCTGTTACACAAAAGGGCCTGACGCTCCCGGATTCGTCAACGGCCGAAGCCTTTGAAGCGGACTGCGAAGAAGAAGCTGGAGCATTCGAGGCGGACACGACCGTGACCATCAAAGGTCAGCACAGTTTCTATTGCAGCCTTACAAATCTCGACGACGAAACATCAAGCGCCGATAGAACAAAATACGTCGACGCATACTGGAAAAAGTACGTAGAACTTGTTATCGGCATCTGCCGAGAATAAGAACAAGAAATTGAACCGACACAAAAAAACGGGCATCAAGACATCACGTCATGATGCGTTACGAAACACATCCTTGAAAAGGAGGGAACCATGAAAACCACAACCAAAACCATCATCTGCGGGCTTGCCGCTTTTGCGCTCTACGCATGCTCAGGCGACAATACTGCATCATCGGAACTCATCGGTACCGCAAGTACCCAGGCCGGCAACGACAAGGGAGTCCAGCAAATATCCCTCGGGCCAAGCGAAGAGGCCGCCTATATCGAGACCATTCTCAAGGGGAAGCCGATCTCCAACATGATTGCGGTTGACCCCCCATCGTGCGTCAACGACACCAACGGAGTTGAGTGGTGCCCGCCCTACAGGGTGAAATTGCAATCGGGAACACTGTTACACGCCTGGGGCGGAATTTCCGAGACCATCTACTGCGAAAGCGCAAGCGATACCATTTCGCTAGATGTGTTTCTGCACAACAACACCATCACAAAGAGGTGGATTAACCCGCTATTCACCGCGGACGACGACGGCAAGGAAGCGTTCAGGAATTCCTGCACCCGCGAAGGCGGCAGGATCTCTGAAGACACTGAAAGCAGTATCGCCTGCGAGCTCACGCTGGAACCGCTCAATACCGACAAGGAATACACGGCTCCCCCCGAAGGTGAAATTAGCCTGGAATTCTCATTCCACTACTACGACCCGAGCTGGGAAGTATTCGCATCAAAGACAATCGAGTACTGCGAGATTCAACCCCAGATAGAGCCCGTCGCTGACAAATAAAAAAACGCGCTATTCTATTTCCACCTTGATTTCGACACCCGGAATCAAGGGTTTTGCGTTATTCACGACAGGCGAAAGAATGCGGCGCACTGACGAAAGGTCGTTCGTCTTCAAGTAGAGTTTTGCCCAGCGCACATTCTGCACCACCGGGATAAAAGCATCTACCGGCCCCATCACCATGAGCGACTTTTCAGCACGGCATAAAGATTCCACATGCTTGACGGCAGTCTGCAATGCGCCCTCGTCCTTGCTCCCAAAGGATACCTCAACGAGTTTGCAGAATGGCGGGTAACAGGCATCGCGGCGGTCGCGCAGTTCCTTCCCGGCAAAGCCCTCGAAATCGTGCCGGAGCGCATACTGCATCACGGGTTCGTCGGGTCGAAGCGTCTGCAACAGCACATTGCCCCCGCCCTGCGCGCGACCGGCGCGACCCGCAGTCTGACTCAATAGCTGGAAGAGCCTTTCCGTACTGCGAAAATCAGGTAACCCCAGACCGCTATCCGCTCCGACCACGCCCACAAGTCGCACGCCCGGGAAGTCGTGACCCTTCGCGACCATCTGCGTTCCGAGCAAGATGTTGTACTCGCGATTGCGGAACGATTCCAGAATTTTCTCGACGGACCCGACATTCTGAGTCGTATCGCGGTCCATGCGCACCACCTTCGCGTTCGGCACCCACTCTCCAATTTCTTCTTCGAGCTTTTCGATGGCGCCGCCCACATACTCGTACGTCGCGGATCCGCAGGCCGCACAAGGAGTGTCGACCGGGTATAGCAGTCCGCAGTAATGACACACCAGCGAGCGGTACTGTTTATGATAAACTAAAGGCACATGGCAATGTTTGCAGTAAAGCGTTTCGCCGCATTCGCTACACACGCGCACCTTGGAATATCCCCTGCGGTTCATGAGGACGATGGCCTGATCCCCGTCGGCAAGGCACGCGACAAGTGCGTCGCGCAAATCGGGCGACATCAGGATTCCCTTCTGCTGGCGCATCTTCCCCATGTCGACAATCCGCACGTCCGGGAGCGATGCGGCCGTGGCACGCTTCTGCAGCCTCAGGTATTTTAATTTGTGCGTACTTGCATTGTGGAAAGTTTCAAGACTCGGGGTCGCGCTCCCGAGCACGACGAGCGCCCCGTACTTGTAAGCCAAATGAAACGCGAGTTCGCGGGTATGATAGCGCGGAGCCGGATCCTGCTGCTTGAACGAGGAATCGTGTTCCTCGTCGAGAATCACGACATCGAATTCGAACGGAGAGAGTATCGCGCTGCGGGTCCCGAGAACCACGCGCGCCTCGCCCTTCAATATGGAGACATACGATGCCCGGCGTTTCGGGGCCGAAAGCGCCGAATGCAGCACCTGCACGGGAACATGCAAAAAATCTTCAAAACGGCCCGCAGTCTGCGGGGTGAGGCCTATTTCCGGAACGAGGATGAGCACGCGCATGCCGCGTTTCAAAGCCTCGTAGGCCAGTTCCTGGTATACGCGCGTCTTGCCCGAACCCGTAACGCCATGCAACAGGGAACCGCGGAAACCCGTGGCCGACAGGTCGCCCACCAGCGAATCGAGGGCAACGCGCTGCTCGTCCGTCAGCGCAGGAACATCCGGATGCGGAGGCACCTCAAAGCAAGCCGCATTTTCCGCAGCCCCCGCCTCCTCGGAAGCAAGCGCATCCAGGTAATTTTCGAACTGCGCCGGCAAAAACACATCGAGCGCCTTCATGGGCGTACTTATATAGTATCGCGAGACCCATTCCAGAGTCTCCATGAACCTTTCGCTGAAAGCATACCCCGACGCATGCGGGTAGGCGCAGCGCACAGCGAACGACGGCCGGTCGCAGATAACCTTCGAAACCACGGCGAGCAGGGGCTTTTTGCGGTTCGCGAACTGAACCCAGACCACGCTCCCCCGGCGGATTTCCGTCCCTTCGGGCAGGTCCGCGGGCACACCGTAGGTAAAAACGGACGGAGCCTGCGGAATATAGACCTCGCAAAAACGCTCCAGCGTCGATGCGCTGAATTTCGCCCCAATTTGCTCGGAAGGTGCCGTCTTTTTGATGCGTTTTGCCATTTCAGGGTTAAAGATAGGTAATCACGGCCCAATTCCAGCCCTTTAATTTGCCAAAAAATCACCTATTTCCTAAACGGCCTCTTATCTTTTTATTTAGATTATGATATACGAACCTTAACGGGTCCGCCTACCCATTGGAGATATATATGAATTTGAGCTTATTGGACGCATTTAGACCGAAATGGCAAAATTCCAACCCCGAAAGACGCCTTGAGGCGGTCGAGGAAATGGATATCCAGGAACAAAGCGTCCTGGAACGCATTGCCCTTTCCGATGAAAATAGTAGCGTTAGAAGCGCAGCCGTGAAGAAACTGACTCTGATTCCTTCCCTTTCGGCTATTTCGAAGAAGGACAACGAGGCAGGCATCCGCAGGCTCGCCGAATCGCGTTATTTCGAAGAAGTCACCAAGATGCTCAAGATCTTCCGCGAACCCGCAAATGAAGAAGTTTTGTCGTTTGTGAACGAACTCAAGGACACGCGCTACGCCGAAGAACTCGCGCGTTCGATGCCCAGTTCGGAGCTCCGCATGGAACTCATCAAGAATACCGGCAAGGTAAACGTTCTTGTTATGGCCGCCACCAAGGATGCCAAAGAGGAAATCGCAAAGGCTGCCGTCGAACGTATCGAATCCGAACCGTCGCTGGTGGAAGTCTCCAAGAAGTCCAAGCACAACTCCGTGCAAAAGATTGCCAACGAAAAGCTCCGTGCAAGGCGTGACGCAGAAGACAACGGCAAGAAGGCCGCAGCGCTCCTCGCCGGCAAGAGGCACGCCCTTATCCAGCAGGCGCACCACCTCGCTGCCGAAAAGGACCCGTTCTCCGTAAAGTCCAAGTTCGATTCTCTAATGGAAGAAGCCAAGGCTCTGGGCATGGGCTCCGATCAGGCGACCCTCGACGAAATCTTCGCCAGCTACACGAAATTCCTCAACGAAGCCGACACCGAACGCATCGCCGCCGAAAAGGCCGCTGCCGAAAAGGCGGAACAGCAGCTCCACCTCGGCGAACTGCTGGCCGAGCTCGAAGCCATTCTTGATGCCGGTGAAGTCTCCGAAAAGGCAAATCGTGTGAGCGAAATCACAGCAGAATGGAACGAAAAGAAATCCATCATGGACGCAGACAGCGTGAAGCGGTTCAACCTCGCGCTCGTCCGTACCCAGGAAGCGAAGAAGCCTGAACCGGAAGCCGCCGAAGAAATCGCAAGCGAAGAAGCCAAGGCTCGCCCGCAGCTCCTCGAGATGTTCCAGGCGCTCGCCGATTCCGACATCACCGAATCGACATCGAAGCACCTGCACGCCCTCGTGCGCGAATGGGAAAAGTTCCCCGCACTCGAAGGCGACGACCCGCTGCTCCAGAGCTACAACGCGCTCCGCAACAAGCTCAAAGAAAAGATTACCGCATTCGAAGAAGCCTCCCAGAAGGTTTTCGAAGAGAATTCCGCAAAGCTCCGCGCCCTTATCGAACGCGTGAAGAGTTTCGACGAGAACGAAGACTTCAAGAACCTAAGCCAGAAGCTGAGGGACGCCTTCACCGAATGGAAGACGATTGTCGGCGAACAGAAGTTCAAGTACCACGACCTCTGGCTCGAGTACAAGAGCGCCACCGAACGATTCCAGGAAATGCGCCAGTGGGAATCCTGGCACAACGAGAACGACCGCGCGAACATTCTCGAAGAAATGGAAATGCTCGCCAAGGAACCCGGTAGCCAGGACGTGCTCAACAAGTTGCGCGAATACAGCAACAAGTGGAAGAACATCGGGCCCGTCTCCCCCACGAAGTTCGTCGAATTCCGCGACAAGTTCCAGGCACTTTACACCCAAATTCGCACGAACTGCGCGCAGTTCATCGAAGAACGCGAAGCAGAACGCCAGAAGAACCTCGAAAGCAAGGAAGCCCTTTGCCAGAAGATCGAGGAACTCGTGGCGAATACCACGATGTTCTGGAAAGACAAGTACAAGGCCATGCAGGAAATCCAGGAATCCTGGAAGAACATCGGCATGGTGCCCAAGGAAAGCCTGAACGCGCTCATCGAACGCTTCAAGGCCGCCTCTAACGCATTCTTTGCGCAGTACAAGGAAAGCATCAAGCAGGAAGACCACAACCGCGAAGCGAATCTCGCGAAGAAGCTGAAACTCTGCGAAGAAGCCGAAGCCCTGAAGGAATCGACCGACTGGAACGTGACGTCCAACAAGCTCAAGCAGCTGCAGGACGCCTGGAAGGCCACCGGCCCTGTCCCCAAGAGCAAGTCCGAAGAAATCTGGACGCGCTTCCGCAGCGCATGCGACGCCTTCTTCGACAAGAAGCGCACGCACTTCGAAGAAATGGATTCCGCAAAGCAGGATAACCTCGTCAAGAAGGTGAACCTCTGCGACAAGCTCGATGCGATGGACGTCACGAACATCACGCTTGAAACTGCGGAAATCATCAAGGGCATCCGCGACGAATGGAAGGCCATCGGCATGGTGCCCAAGGAAGCTGTCGAATCCATCAACGAACGCTACAACTCCAAGATGAACCAGTTCATCTCTGCGATGGCGGAAACCGACGAGGCGCTTCGCAAGCAACTGGAAACCATCAAGAAGAAGAAACTCGAAATGGTGGACAAGGTGAAGCAGTTCGCCGAAAGCGCGGGCAGCAACCAGCTTGCCGATGCCGTGCGCGACCTGCAGAAGGAATGGCGCGAGCTCGGATCTTGCGGTGTCGAGGATATCGAAATCCACAAGGCGTTCCGCGACGCCTGCGATGACTTCTTCACGCGCCGTCGCGACCAGCTGGACATCCAGGAACAAGCCCGCCAGAACAACCTGCAGAAGAAGGTCTTGCTCTGCGAACAGGCCGAAGACCTGCTCGCCGACTTGAGCGAGACGAATGTCGGTGCCGCGATGAACAAGGTGAAGCACCTGCGCAGGCTCTGGAAAGAAGTCGGCGCCGTTCCCCGCGACCAATCCGACAAGGTCTGGAAGCGCTTCAACGGTGCATGCGACAAGGTGTTCGCGTTCGGCCGCAAGGACGAACCCAAGCAGGAAGCTGCGGCACCGAGCGCCCAGGCATAACGCCCGCCAAGCGACAAAAAAGAATTCAGGGATAGCAATGCGCTATCCCTTTTTTTATTTTTGTGGTGCAATGAAGTTTCCCCCATGGACAAGTATTTCTGAAGCAGCGCGCCTGCTCAAGGAAGGCGAAGTCGTCGCCATCCCTACAGAAACTGTCTACGGACTTGCGGGCAACGCATACGAGCCCACAGCGCTTGCAAAAATTTTTGCCGCAAAGGAACGCCCCACGTTCGATCCGCTCATCGTGCATATCGCAGATATTTCCGAGCTGGAAAATATCGCGAAGGACATTCCCGATGCCGCCTACAAGCTCGCCGAAGCCTACTGGCCCGGGCCCATGACGATGATCCTCCCGAAAAAGGACTGCATTCCCGACCTCTGCACGAGCGGGCTGCCCTCCGTCGCGGTGAGGTTCCCGAGCCACCCCGTAGCTCAGGCGATTATCAAGGAATCCGGACTCCCGCTTGCCGCCCCGAGCGCGAACCTGTTCAAGCACGTGAGCCCCACTACCGCAGAGCACGTGGCGGCGCAACTCGCCGACCGCATCGCAGGAATCGTCGATGGCGGCGCCTGTGCCGTCGGGGTCGAAAGTTCCATCATCTCGCTTGCGGGCGAAAAGCCGACGGTACTCCGCCCGGGTGCCATCACGCCCGAGATGTTCGCAAAAGTCATCGGCGATGTTTCCGTCAAGGAATCCACATCGAAGCCCGGGCAGGCGATGCAGGCGCCGGGCCAGTGCGACACGCATTACCGCCCGCAGGTGCCGCTGTATTTCGGAGAAGTGCCCGCAGGCCACAAACTGCCGCCCCATACCGTTCGCATCGCATTCGGAAAACAGACGGGCCCGATTCCCGCCATGGTTAATTTGTCCGAAACAGGCGACATGACCGAGGCGACGGCAAAGCTATACGCCTACATGCACGACCTGGACAATCCCGATTACGATTTGATTCTCGTGGATCCGATTCCGAATACCGGAGTCGGCATGGCGCTGAACGACCGCCTGAAACGCGCCAGCATCAAAACGCTGCCCTAATGTCATGCTGAGGTCATCCTGCACTTGATTCAGGAAGCATCAGATATATACCTTCCGACCCTAAGCGTCCTCAGGGTGACTTTTGGAAAGCGACCATCAGGGTGACTCTTGGGAGACAATCCTCACAGAAGCACTCGGGTGATTACATCGGGAACAGCGGGTAATGTTCCTTGGTGTACGCCCGCGTGAAGGCGTTAAAATGCCACCATTCGCTACTGAGCGTAACCCAACCCGCCCGCTTCATGATACCGCGAAGCAGGTTGCGGTTGTCAATCTGCTGCTGCGTAAGGCGCCCGCTATTGAGGGCATCGGCCTCGCCCACCTCGCCCGCGCAGCGCTCGAACGAATCGAAGTCCGTTCCCATGTCGAGCAAATTCCCGGAACTATCTGCCAGGCCCAAGTCCAGCGCCAAGCCATAATTGTGAAGCCCGCCGGTTTTACCCGAAGACACGTAGTTCGTGTACGGCGTGCCCACGACCGCCTGCTTGAGCACCGACTGCGCATACATCGGGCGGGCGGCATCGAAAATCACAAGCGAATAACCGGGCAATTCCTTCGCGATAATAGCAAGCGACCTCTTCAGCTTCGGGAGCGCATCCTTATGGACAAACGCACGCTGGATACCGCAGTACATGTCGTGCCCCGTCACGTTGTCAAATGTCCCGTAACGCAGATCCATGCGGAGCCCCTTCATTTTCGTTATTTCCACGAGGTTCGAATCCGCGCTCGCGTATGCCACCCACTGCTTAGCCGCAGTGCAGAACCGCAGAGGTTTTTCGGGCTTCTTGGGTTCGAAGGGAATATCCGTCTCGTGAGCAAACGCCGTCACAAGGCCGCAAAATAAAACAAGAAAGAGCCCTGCTCGACAGCGGGGATGACAGAAGCACGTTTTCCTTTCGTCTCTCGTCTTTCGTCTCTCGTCTAATTAAAATCCCAGTTGCACCTCGACGCCGAACTGGAAGTAGAGTCCCATGCCCTTCGCCATGAACGGCTTCAAGTCGAACCCGTTAGCCGTGTTCTTGTCGGAATCTTCGGTAACCCACGAGCGTTCGCGCGCGTTCTCGGAACCCAAGAAGCGAAGCGCCCCGACATCGAGATTAGCAAACAGGTTGTCGAGTTCCAGGTAGAACCTGGATTTGCGGAACCATCCCTTGTCGCGGATAATATCGAGATTCACGCGCAGGTCGGTGCGGAACATGTCGGTAAACTCGTTGAGGTCGCGCAGCCTGCGGGTTCCGTTCTCCTTGGTTGCGGGGTCAGACGGCACGATGTTGTAGTAGTAAAGCGGCCTGTGCAATGCGGCATGGTGCGTAAGGATAATCGAGAACAGGGAATCCTTGCGCGGGTAGTAACGGAAATGCGAGACGATGTCGAGCCTCGAATTCGCTTCCCACGGGAGCGAACCCTCGTCCAGTTCGTACTCACCGTACACGGAACTGATGTTCGTCGACATCGAGAAGTGGTGAGACGTCTTCCATTCCATCTTCGCATTGGCGCCGAGCACCCAGGCATAATCCACCGGAGTGATGTCCTTGTACTGTGCATACGCCTTCGGCATCGGCAGCAGCGGGTCGAAGTAGTAGCGGCCAAAGCCGCTAGCCTGCGCCACCAGGTACTTGGAAGTGTAGCCCAAGCCTAGTTTGGCCGACGCTCCGGTTTCCAGGCGCCCCGTCAGGTCGCCATCATCATAGAAATGCTTCCAGTCGCTGCGGTAGGCGACGTTTCCGAAGGCACGCCAGAATGCGGTATCCTTCTTGGTCAGGTTTTTCTCGAAATCGATGGATGCGGTCGGCTGCGCGTTATGGTCGACGGCATCGGCAATAGCGCCGACCGAGAAAATCGTCTGCGAATAATCGCTCTTCCAGTTGAAGCGGCTCGTTCCCGAAATCACGCCCGTCTGATAGTCATCCGACTGCTTCCCGCCAAAATCGGGATAATTGCGATCCAAGAGGTGGTGCTCGTAAAGCAAGGCGCCGCTCACTTCCGAACCGAGAAGCTTCATCTTGAATTTCTTGTCGGCACCGGCGCTGATCGTAGAATGTATTTCCTCGTAGGCATCGATGAACGCAGCGTTCTCCCTCGACATCGCATTGCTGCGGAAGCCGGTCGTATCCTGGAGCGTATCGCTCAGGTACTGCCGCACATAGCCCGCATGGAAACTCGTCCCGAACTTCGAGGCATATTCCGCGCCAATGACCAAATAGCTCTGGCTACCCCTGATAATGTCGACCGAGTTCACCGCATCGTAAGCCGTAGACGTATCCTGGCTTATGGAATAATCGTCGATGCTGTAAAGGGTGCGCAAGGCCCAAGTGTTGCCCATGGAATCCGAACCGTTGAGCTGCGCATAGAAATCCATCGCCGTCAGGTCGAACGGATCAGAAGACTTCACGCGGCAATCGCTCTCGCAGTCACCGTCGCGCTTGCGGAATTCCGTAAAGAACTTTTCGCCCAGGTTCTTGAGCATTTCACCGTCGAGCCTGCGGAACGCAAAGCGGAAGCTGTCCCAGAACAGGAACGGAGAATCAAACTGGATTTCCTGAACAGTCAGGCCGGCGGCTCCCTTGAGGCCCCATTCGCCCTTCGTCTGTTCCGGAATATACTGCACCGAAGTAGCGAGACCCTGGCCGATGGGGCCGCTCCCGTAGTGGTCGTGAATTTCAATCCCGCTCAGAATGTGCGGATTCACGATGGAAAGGTTTCCGGGGAATCCCACGTCCAAATGACGCATGTTCGGAATGCGCAGGCGCCCGAGATGGTAAGCCACGTCGCCCGCACGCGAGCCTTCGTAATAAAGCGCGTTGCTGAAATCCTTCTGGCCCGAAATGCCGGGCATCTGGCTCAAGTGTTCCGTCAAGTCAAAACGCATGCCCGCCGCATCTTCGAGCTTGTCCACCGATACCTTGCGTTCGGGTTCCCACTTCACGGGTTCTCCCCCGCCGATAATCGTACTCGAACCGAGGTCACGCAAATCAGAAGAAAGGGTCACGACCATATCGAGCAAGTCGGCAAAATCCTGCAGCTCCACAAAGACGCTGTCGTAGCCTTCTTTCTGGAACACAAGAGAAGCATTCCTGCTACTAACCGTAAACTCGAAACGACCATCCGAAGAAGTCTTGCCCAGCTTCTTGCCGGAGCGGTACGTAATCTGCACCCCGTCAAGCGGCAAGTCCGATTCCGCTTCTAGGACAACGCCCACGATCGGCGTCGGGGTGGCAGAATAGGCAAAAGCAGCTAAGAATAGAGACAATACAATCAGGATGCGAAGTTTCATATTCCATAAATTAGAATTTTCACGGGCGCAGGCGTATTTTCAACGGGGCTTCGGATGCAGATTTTGCAACAAGGGCCGCCAAAATTTATATTTCTTGCATTATGCTAGACATCTTTCTGGTCCAAATGGAAGTCGCCGCAAACGACAAGGCTAAGAACTTCGCGAAAGTCGAGGCGCTCACGCGCGATATCCGGAAAGATGCCGACGACCCGGTAAAGGGCCTGATCGTTCTCTCCGAAATGTTCGCCACGGGCTACTTGCCGCTTCATCCCGAAAAAGCGGCGGAAGACTTTTCCTCTGCAAGTACCGGCGAAACCGCACAGTTTTTACACCGGCTCGCGCAGCAGACAGGATGCATCGTAATGGGATCCGGGATAGCCGGTTGCCCGAATAAACTAACAAACCACACCAGCGTGTACACCGCAGATAGCGCAAGCGAATTCGCCTGTTACGACAAGCGGAAACCCTTCTTTATGGAGCAAGGGAAATTCATCGGCGGCAGTGATATTAGTTTATTCAAAATAAAGGAATGGCAGATCGCGCCGACCGTATGCTTCGACCTGCGCTTTCCGGAAATCTACAGGGACGCCGTCAAGAAAGGTGCGAATCTTTTCACCGTACAAGCGGCATGGCCGAGCAAACGCGTACAGCACTGGAACACGCTCCTCAAGGCGCGCGCCATAGAGAACCAGGCATTCGTCGCCGGAGTCAACTGCGTTTCTAGCGACAGAAACTACACAGGTAATTCACAAATAATTAACCCGTTCGGTGAAGTCGTCGCGGAGGCATGCGAAAACGAAGAATGCGTCATTTTCGCGCGTATCGGCAAAGATTCCCTGGATGACTACCGCAAAGAATTCCCTGTTCTTGAAAATATCTGATGTTCTTTGCGTGACGCGCATCACGTCAAAAATCCAGCCCGTAATATTCCGTTCTGGAATACAATTTGTGTAACTCCTTACCAATCAATGCCATAGTATCATCAACGTTTTTATGCGCATGTGAGCATTTATACAAACTTGCAAAAGGGCCCAAAATAACCCTCCCATTTTCGTAAAAAAATACTATGTTTTTAATATCAAAATGATGTTAAACACCCTCCAAGAGGCTCCCATGACAACACCCGACATGAATAAGATGAACTATGTTAGGGCCCTCATAAAGGCGGGGCTCACACGCGACCTGGTACTGAGAATTACCTCCATTTCGAGCTACCAGTACACGCAGATCCAGCGCGAAGTTCTTGCCGCTTAGTCCGAGCACGATGTCGCTTATTCTTACTATTCCCGCGCAGCCCGCAACCCAGATGACGGAGAGGCAGGCTGCGCTTTTTGCATGCTACAAGGACGGTTCGCTGCTCCTCGATTCCCTCGATTACAAGAAGCCGGCACGATTCATGCTGACCAAGGACGACGTATTCCCTTGGGACGAATTCATCGGCAAGATGCTCTACCTATGGCAACTGGGCGACTACCGCGATTTGCCGCAGCAGTTCAGGCCGCAAAAGCGCATTCCGCAATTCGTGCTTGACGGCATCGGAAAAGAACCGACCGCAAGCAAGCTGAAAATCCTTGCAACCTTGCGCCAACAGGGATATTTCCCCACGCTGACGAACCGCAAGTAATATTGCTATTATTCCGCACATGGACAACATGCGGGACATCGCCAACAAGCGCTGGTTCATGGGCAAAGGCGGGAAAATTGATTCCGTCACGGAAGTGGCCCGCGCAGGCATCGCCGGAAATGCCATCGTCATTGTACGCGTATCTTTTGATACCGGCGAAAACCGCAGCCCCGACTTATACGCAATCATCGAGAACGAAAATTGCATCGGCGGCATTCTCGAAGCCGCCTTCTCCGCGCCAAGAACCCGGTTTAACGCCGGTGCCGGAGAAATCGTTTTCGAACGCATCCGCGATTTCACGACAGACATGCCGCAAAGCGCGCTACCCGCAATCCGCCCGCTCGATGCGGAACAGAGCAATTCCGCATTCGCAAGCGACCGCCTGTTCTTCAAGCTCTACCGCAGATTGCAACCGGGCGTGCATCCCGAAGTTGAAATCCTCGAGCATCTGGAAAAGACGCGTTTCAGCGCCATGCCGCATTTTTATGGTTCGTGCAAGTACATAGACCCCGCAGGCAATGAATATGCGCTTGGCATCCTCGAAGAACGCGTCTCCGGCATGCAGGACGCATGGGCGTTCTTTACGCAAGGCGCGCAACCCCAAGAACCGCTCGTGAAAGCAGCGCAGGAAAATTTCGCGAAGGCAGCACGCAGGCTCGGCGAAGCGACCGCAGAAATGCACCGCGCATTGAAAGGCCTCGCAGGAACGAGCCCGCAAGCGCCGGAAATCCCTTTCGACAAACTGGAGAGCCTTATCCGGAACGCCATAAACAGCGCGGTTACCTCCGGGGAGCAAGATGCACGCGAACTTTTGCAAAACGTCGCAGCGAGCCTCCCGCGCCTCCGCGAAATTGCAGCAAAGTCTTTCGGCACGGCAGACACGCCGCTCGCCCCGCAGCGCATTCACGGGGATTATCACCTGGGACAGGTGCTCGTTTCCGACGGTGACGGTTCGCAGGCAAGGAATGCGCCGACATTCAAGATACTCGATTTCGAGGGCGAACCCACCCGCGCACTGGATTACCGCAGGGCGGTGCGTTCACCGCTTGTCGATATCGCCGGCATGCTACGCAGTTTCCAGTACGCAAGCGCCGTCAGCGGGCAAGATTCCGCCCCCTGCGAACGCGCCTTCCTCGAAGGCTACGCAAATGCCGCGCACTTGGATGCCAGCGAAATCAGGCAGGCCGCAGCCCCGTACATTCTCGCAAAAGCCGTCTACGAAGCCTGCTACGAACTCGAATTCCGCCCCGACTGGTTCCGCATCCCCGCCCGCGCCCTGCTCGAACTTTCCTAATCCCCCCTCCCGCATCATTTTAAGCCTGCTTTAACATAAAGCGCCAACCAAATTTCTATATTTGGTTGCGGTATGACCGTAGATGAAATGGAAAAGCGCCTCCGCGACGAGGCCACCACGCTTTCTGAATCTGAGCCGCTCTCGAAGCTCATGCTCGAAGAGCAGGTTTTGAACCGCAAGAACTTTGCCGACATGCTTTCCGTAACGCTAGCCTGTCAGCTCGCGGGTGAAGTTATCGACCGTGCGGAACTCGAGAAGATGTTCAGCGCCCTCTACGTCAAGTACCCCGAACTGCTCGTTTCCGCCTGCAAGGACTTGAATGCGACCGTCTTGCGCGACCCCGCCTGCACCAGCTACCTCGAGCCGCTCCTGTTGTTCAAGGGCTTCCAGGGCTTGCAGGCCTACCGCGTAGCACACGCCCTCTGGACAGAAAACCGCCCCTTCCCCGCGAAGATGCTCCAGAACATCGTAAGCCGCAAGTTCGGCATGGACATCCACCCTGCCGCAAAGATCGGGCACGGCCTCCTGATTGACCACGCGACAAACATCGTCATCGGCGAAACCGCTATCGTCGGGAACAACGTGAGCTTCCTGCACGGCGTGACGCTCGGTGGTACCGGCAATGAAGTCGGCGACCGTCACCCGAAAATCGGCAACGGCGTAATGCTCGGTGCACACGCCCAGCTGCTCGGCAACATCCACATCGGTGACTGCGCCAAGATCGGTGCGGGCGCTGTCGTGCTTTGCGACGTGCCTCCGCACACGACATACGCAGGCGTCCCCGCCGTCGAAGTCGGCCACCCGACCGACGAAATGCCGAGTTTCAACATGCAGCAGGACTTCACGCGCGACTGCGACTAAACTAGACGAAAGTACGCTGCGCCGCGACGCGGCTCGCTACAGACGATAGACGAAAGGAGGCGCAGAACATGAAAAAGACGGACAAAATCAAGTTTATCGGCGAAAAGCTGGACGAGCTTTTCCCGAATCCGCCGATTCCGCTGGACTACACCAGTGCCTACACGATGCTTGTCGCCGTCGTATTGAGCGCGCAATGCACCGACATCCGCGTGAACCAGGTGACCAAGGTTCTGTTCAAGGCGGCAGACACCCCGAAAAAGATGGTCAAGCTCGGCGTCGAACGCATCGCCGAAATCATCAAGCCGTGCGGTTTCTTCAACACCAAGAGCGTGAACATCTACAACCTTTCCAAGGAACTCGTCGAAAAGTTTGGCGGCGAGGTCCCGCAATCGTTCGAAGAACTTGAAGCGCTCCCCGGCGTGGGCCACAAGACGGCAAGCGTCGTGATGAGCCATATCTTCAAGATTCCCGCCTTCCCCGTCGACACGCACATCCACAGGCTCGCGATGCGCTGGGGACTCTCCGACGGCAGTTCCATTGAACAGACGGAAAAAGACCTCAAAAAGGTCTTCCCCGAAAACGAATGGGAAAAGCGCCACCTGCAAATCATCTACTTCGGGCGCACGTACTGCAAGGCCCGCGGGCACAAGCCCGAGGAATGCCCGATTTGCAGCATCGTAGGGCGCTAGCCGTTATTTTTCAGCAATTCGTCGAAGTAGCAGATTGTCTTTTCAAGACCCTGGCGCAGCGGGATTGTCGGTTCCCAGCCGAGCGCACTCTTGGCCAAGTCGATATTCGGGCGGCGCATCTTCGGATCGTCACCGGGCAGCGGCTTGTACACGATCTTGCTCTTTGAACCTGTCAGGTCAAGCACTTCCTTCGCAAGTTCCAGCATCGTGAATTCACCGGGGTTCCCGATGTTCACGGGTCCGATAATCTTGTCCTGGTTCATCATGCGAACAAAACCTTCGATGAGGTCGTCCACGTAGCAGAAACTGCGCGTCTGGCTGCCGTCGCCGTAAATCGTGATGTCGTCGCCCTTGAGCGCCTGCACTATAAAGTTCGATACCACGCGACCGTCGTTCATGAGCATGCGCGGGCCGTACGTATTGAATATGCGCACGATGCGGATGTCCACGTTGTTCTGCCTGTGATAATCCATGAACAGGGTTTCAGCAACGCGCTTGCCTTCGTCGTAGCAGCTACGGATACCGATGGGATTCACGTTTCCCCAGTAGTCTTCCGTCTGCGGGTGTACCGCCGGGTCGCCGTAGACTTCGCTGGTCGACGCCTGCAAAATGCGGGCCTTCACGCGCTTCGCCATGCCGAGCATATTGATGGCGCCCATCACGCTCGTCTTGATGGTCTTTACCGGATTGAACTGATAATGGATGGGGCTCGCGGGGCATGCGAGGTTGAAGATGCGATCCACTTCGAGGAGAATTGGTTCCGTCACGTCGTGGCGGATGAGTTCGAAGTTCCTGTTGTCGCGCAGGTGGGCAACATTCGCCATGCGGCCCGTAAAATAGTTGTCAAGGCAAATCACCTCGTGACCATCGTTCAACAGCCGTTCACAAAGGTGACTCCCTAAAAAGCCCGCACCACCAGTAACTAAGCAACGCATCGCATCCTCTTTTGTCTATAGCCAATCATTTTTCGATTATCGTTTATCGCGAATTCATCAATCATCCGGTGCAGAAGCGCCAACGGCCTGTTCCAGCGTCGTAAGGCCCTGCAAAGCCTTGTTGATGCCATCCATACGCAGCGTAATCATGTCGCATTCCTTCATGGCGCAACGCTTGATTTCGTCACCGGAAGCACGCTTGATGACCAGGTTACGCACGGATTCGTTCGGCACGAGGAACTCGTAGATACCGCAACGTCCCTTGTAGCCCGAGCCGTCGCACTTGTCGCAGCCCTTGCCGTGGTAGAACTGCATATCCGGAGAAAGGTGCAGTTCTTCGCGCAGGGAATCGGAGATTTCCACCGGCTCCTTGCAGTACTTGCATATGCGGCGCACAAGACGCTGGGCCAAAATGCCCTTGATAGCGGTAGAAACAAGGAACGGTTCCAGGCCCATTTCCAGCAAGCGCGGGAACGAACCGGCAGCATCGTTCGTATGCAACGTACTGAAGACCAAGTGACCCGTCAGAGCGGCTTCGATAGCCATGGACGACGTCTCCTGGTCACGCATTTCACCGATCATGATAACATCCGGGTCCTGACGGAGCAGGGCGCGAATGCCCGCCGCGAAGGTAAAGCCCGCGGCATTGTTAATTTGTCCCTGGTTCACGCCATCGATATTCAATTCCACCGGGTCTTCCATCGTAGAGATGTTGATCGTGGAATCCAAAATTTCTCGAATAGAAGCATAAAGCGTGGTAGACTTACCGGAACCGGTAGGACCGGTCACCAGCACAATACCGTTAGGAGCATTAATCGCATCGATAAACTGCTTGAACACGCGCGGGTCGAAGCCCATGTCCTTCAGCGGGAACTGACCCGAGTTCGGGTCCAAGATACGCATAACGATTTTTTCGCAAACACCGCGCTTGCGCAGAGAAATCGGGAACGAGCTCACACGAAGGTCGACTTCGGAGCCCTTGTAGCGCACAGTAAAGCGGCCGTCCAAAGGTTTACGCTTTTCGGCGATGTCCATCTTGGACAAAAGCTTGATACGCGAAAGGATCTGCGGCATGAGGCGCGCAGGGATAGGCGCCATCACCTGCAGGTCACCGTCGATACGGTAACGGAGCTTCAGGAAGGTCTCCTGCGGCTCCAGGTGAATATCGGAAGCGTGGCGGGCAATGGCTTCGTGAATAAGCGTCGTCACGATCTTCACCACCGCACGGCCTTCTTCGTCGCTCAGTTCGGGTTCATCGTTACCGCCCTGGCCGCGTTCCACGGTTTCAAGTTCTTCGCCATCCTTCGATTCGCTGATAAGTTCGGCAAGGGATTCTTCTTGCGGGCCGTGGCCTGCATACACGCGCTCGATGGCCTTCACGACATCCGCTTCGGACGCCATCACGACGTCCACGTCCATCTTGACCTTGAACTTCACTATCTGGATAACGCGCATGTTGGTCGGGTCGGTCATCGCGAGCGTAAGAGCTTCACGCATCGTCCGGCGGTCGTCATCGGACTTCGAGATGAACAGCGGCACCACCTTGTACTGCTTGCACATTTCTTCGGGCAGGTAAGTGTAGGCGTCGTTGTCTATCGAGAAGTTCTCCAGCTTCACGTAGGGAACTTCGAACTGGCGCGACAGGATTTCGACCAGGCGTTCTTCGGGCATGAACCCGAGCTCCACGAGAGTGCGGCCCAGACGCTTGCCCGTAGTCTTCTGCGTCTCGAGGGCCTTGTTGAGCTGGTCCTGCGTAATGTAGCCCTGCGCGAGGAGCATTTCACCGATACGCATCTTGGTGGCGGACTGCATCTGCACACCGAGGATGCTGGTGAGGGTGTCTTCGGACACCATCTGCAGACGTACAAGCACCTTCGCAAGCGAGAGGCCCGTGCGCTTGTGTTCCGAGATGGCGTGTGCCAACCGGTCTTCATCGAGCACATGCTGACGGAGCAGTAGCTCGCCCAAGTTTAATTTCACGTTATTTATCATAAATGAGACCAAGCCTGTGCTTTAACATACCTTTCCTCCCCGTCACGGCAACGCATACGGACGCCAGAACCATCGACTACGGTTCCGATCCTATACACGCCGCCCGGCAGGGCATCTTTTCTTTGAAATATATCATTTTTGACAGAATCGGTGAAAAGCAGTTCGTATTCTTCGCCGCCATTTAACGCAAAATCAAGAGGATCAAGGCCATAGCGCACACATAACCGCTCAACTTCGGGGTCGACCGGGATACTTTGTTCCTCAATTTCGATAGCAACTCCCGAAGAAAGCGCGAGGTGGTTCAATTCCGAGGAAAGGCCGTCGCTTATGTCCATGCAGGCCCCGCGCACGCCCATTTCGAGCAATTTCGAGCCGCAACGTTCGTCTATCGACGGGGCGAGATGGTAATCGACCAGCGCGGGGAATTCGGACCGCGCCTCCGGGTGGTTCATCAAAAGCCAGAGCCCTGCGGCAGATTTCCCGAGCGTACCCGCGACATACACGCCGTCGCCGACACATGCACCCGAGCGCATGAGGGGGGACTGCGCACCGAGCGTGCCCAGCAGGGTCGTAGAAAGCATTCCACAAGCGGCAGCGACAGTATCGCCCCCGACAAGCGCAATCCCCCGCTTCGCGAAGCCCTCGGCGACAGCATCGCCAATGCGCTTGCGGGTCTGTTCGTCCCACGACTTGTTGATGCAGATGCCCGAAATCGCGAGTTTAGCGACGCCGCCCATCGCGGAGATGTCCGACACGTTGCTCACTATGTGCTTTTCTACCGCCTGCTCCGGAGTCGACCAGTCCATGCGGAAATGCGTCCCTTCGACAGAGAGGTCCTTGGTCACGAGCCAGCCATCGAACATGGCGCAGTCATCGCCCACGGGAAGCCAGCCCCTGTATACGGGAGGCTCCGCCCCCAACGGGAGGGACTTCTTCAACAAGGAATCGATAAAACTGAATTCGCCTAGATCCGGGAACATACTATAAATTTAAATAAGTCCTCCCCCAGGCACAAACATGCCGTGATAAAAAGCACAAAGGCGGTTTATTCCTTTCGCAGAGACACCTGAGAAACAGGCCCCGAAAAAACAACATGGCGACAAGTGGTGGATAAGTTGGCGATATTTATGGGGTTGAAAATAAATTCTGAAAATAAGGTAAAAAATCTATTCACACTCTCCAATAAATACCTATCTTTTAGGCCATGGGACACATTTTCTTCATTTCGCCGTCTTCGCCGGGAAGCCTTGACCGGATGAGTCAGTGGACTCTCCGCTGGTTGCTCGAGAACGACATGGCGGAAGACTGCACGATGTACACCTGCAATTCCGTCGAAGAAGCTACCGGAATTCTCGAAACGGCGCTCATCGTAGGCGAAACTCCGTCCCTCATCATCTTCGACCACGCCGAACGCCCCACCGAAGTGAACCTCGCGTTCAGCAAGCGCCTCCACAGCAGCATTCCCGAATCGTGGATTGTAGAAATCGTTCCCGATTCCATGCCCATCCAGAACGACCGCGACAACAGCCTCTACTGGATCCGCCGCCCGCTCGACGAAGACGAATGGCGCGAGACGCTCGAGCAAGTGCTCCGCAAGACTCCGACCCCGCAGTGGGCAGAAGACTAACCGCTTACGCGACAGTTCCCGGTCCTGAGTTCCTAGTTCTAAGTTTTTAGTTACTAGTATTTCCGATTACAAGAAGCTTCTTGATACCAGGAATTCTAGGAACTAGCAACTAGGAACTAACAACTTAAATATTAAATTTTACGCATGATAAAGGGAGTAAGTTACTTTGGCGTGCGCACGCCCAAGCACGTTTTGGCCGACATGGCAGAAATCAAGGAGGCAGGCTTCAACGCCGTACTCCACACATGGAGCGAAGAAGACCAACAGTACTATTACGGCACCATGAAAGAAATCGTGGATGCATCCGCAGGTATGGGCCTGAAAGTCTACGTGAACCCTTGGGGAGTGGGCCGCGTCTTTGGCGGTGAAGCATATTCCGAACTATCGGCAAGGAACCACGACATGTGCCAGGTGGCACTTGACGGCAAGCCGAAAGTCGCCGCCTGCCCGAACCATCCCGAATTCCGCGCCTACATGCACAAGTGGATTGAATCTGTTTGCGCCACGAAGGTAGACACGATCTTTTGGGACGAACCGCACTTCTATTTCGAGAAGGGCGGGCTACAGAACTGGAGCTGCCGCTGCCCGCATTGTCGCGAGCTGTTCCGCACACGCTTCGGGTACGACATGCCCGCCGAACTCACCGACGATGTGAAAAAGTTCCGCGAGGATTCGCTCATTGATTTTCTGAAGGAAATGACTGAGGACGTGCACGCCCGCGGGAAGCGGAACTGCGTGTGCATGCTGCCTCCGTGGTTCCCCGCAGGTCTCGACGACTGGGGCAAAGTCGCTGGCCTTGCAAGCGTAGACGAAGTGGCGTCCGACCCGTACTGGGAACGCGGTGCGACCGAGAAATGGGTCCGCGAAAAATACGCCGAAACGGCACGCAAACTCACGGATGTCGCCGCACGCTACGGGAAGGCAACGCAAATGTGGGTCAAGGCCTACCAGATAGAAGCGGGCCGCGAGAACGATCTCGCCATCGCTGTCGAGGAAAGTCGCAAGGCCGGCATCGACAACATCTTCGCCTGGAGCTACCGCGGCACCGAAACGCTCAGTTGGCTCAAGAGCGACGACCCGGACGAAGTCGCAAGGGTATTTAGGGAAGCAATAAAATAAAAAGGGGAAATACTGATGAAGAAGCTCATTTCGGCAATGCTGTTAATCGCATCTTGCGCTTTTGCGCAATCTAACGCAAATTCAAGCGACTCCGATGTGCGTTACCACGCCCACAGGGGATTTTACTTTTCCGTAGGTACAGGGTTCGCCTATACTAGTCTGAGCAAGACCATAAATTCGAAGTCTGACTACGACCCCGTAGAAGAAACGGACCGTTTTTCCAGCCTCCTATCGTACGACGAATTCCGCCTCGGAGCATCCATCGCCAATGTCGCCTCCATTTACGCGACGTTCGGATTCGGATTCGGTTACGGCTCCTACGAAGACGAAATCAAACGCACCGGTGACGATCCCAAAGAAGGTTCCTTCGAAGAAGACGGCAACCCGGACATCAGGCTGCTTTTCGGCGTTGGCGGAGAATTCTACCCCATCCAGAACAAGGAGAGTTCCATCTATGGTCTTTTCTTTGGAATCAGTGCGGGCCTAACATTGGATTTTGTCACCTACACGGACCACTATTACGACGACGTTTACGACGAAACCATATCAACCGCATTCGCCAACCTCTATTGCCGATTCGAAATTGGCAAGGAGTTTTGGATTAGCAGGCGCTGGAGTTTCGGTGTCGCTTTGAACTACACCATCGGCGGCCAGGAAGAAGAATCCGGACCCAATTACATCGACGAACAGGAACGCGAATCCCACACAGGCCACACCTTCGGACTGATGATAAGGCTTACGCACTAGTCCCTTCTGCTATAACCTTTTAAGCGACTGCCCCACTGTTTCAGGACGCGGCAATACGTTCCTACCAAAAGGAAAATTTATGGTAAAGAAAATTATTGTAACGGCACTCGTATTGGCCGCAATCTCATTTGCTCAATTCGGCCAAAATAGCGAAGCAAGGCCGATTGACAAAAACGACTACTACTACCATCCCCATACCGGGCTCTACTTTACTACAAACATAGGCTTCGGCTACGCCTCCATGAACAGCCACCACGAAACCAACAGGGACACAACGAACTCTTCATTTAGTGGCTGGTGGACGCCCAGCATCGAAGTACGACTTGGCGGCTACTATGTCGATATCTCGGCGTTTTACGCAGCTATCGGATTCGAGTGCGGAACCGGCAAGTACGAAAAAACAAACCCTTTGGGCACTAGCAAAGAAATTGATGCTTCGAGCACAAGAATGTTTTTTGGCTTTGGTGGAGAATTCTATCCGATCAGGAACAAAGAAAGCGCTCTCTACGGCATGTTTTTCGGATTCTTCTTCGGAGCCGCCTTGGAAGGCCTAGACATAGGCACCTCCTCGATCTGGATAGACGAAAAGCAATCCGACGTGACAAAAGGCTTTCACAATATCTTCGGACGAGTCGAAGCCGGTTACGACTGGTGGTTCAGTACACGTTGGAGAGCAGGCATTGCATTCAACTACTCCTACGGCCGCTTCATCAATAGCGAGAACGGCAGGTACAACTCTTCGTACATAGACAGGGAAGTCATCTCGAATCACAACCTCGGCTTGACTATTAGAATCGCACATTAATCACTGGAATTCAGGTTTGTTGATGATAAAAAAGGTTTTTGCCCTCTCGTTTTTAGCACTTATTTTTGCAGCTCATGCATATGCCTGGGATATGGGCGCATACGTTGAAAACGCACGAGCCGGCGAAGGAATCTCCGATTCAACATTTGTTTGGAAAGAAGAACAAGCACAACCCGCCACCGTCGACAGCAGCATGGCTTTCGACAAAAACAAAACCATCGAACATATCCGCAAAGGTTTTTACTTTTCAGCCGGTTATACATTCGGACACGTCACCTTAAACGACCATTACGAAGATGATGACTGGAATCCGGATCAAACCTACAACGGTTGGCTGGTTTGTTATTTTGATGTTCGACTTGGCGCACATATCGCAAACATCATTTCTATTTACGGAACTTTGGGAATCGGCGTGGGTACAGGCGACTACGAACACGAATACAAAGGTGATCCGATAGAAGACGACGTAACAAGCATAAAAGGTGTTGCAGGAGTCGGTTTCGTATTAAATCCTTTCCGGAACGAAAAAAGCCCTCTTTACGGCTTATTCTTTGGACTTTGTGGCGGCGTCCAAGCAGAAGGAGTAGAATACAATTACAAAGGCGCAACAGAAATTGGCATCATCTACCACACAGACCCTAACATTGCAGAGCACGATAATTTTCACAACTTCTTTGGCCGTATAGAAGCTGGTTACGAATGGTGGATTAGCAAACGTTGGAGACTTGGTACAGCGTTCAACTACACCTTCGGTGGGTACGATGACGGCTCTTGGGAATCCATTACAAGCCACACCTTCGGCCTGACGATAAGATTAGCGCACTAAGGGTTGAATAATCAAAACAAAAAGGACCTCTCTCATGTATAAAATCATTCTTTCATTGCTATTGATCGCCTCTAGCGCCTTCGCACGAGTCGTTTCAAGCGAAGACCGTTACTATCGTACCCATAGGGGATTTTACCTCTCCATAAATTCGGGATTTGCTTACACCTATGTGCGCAGCAACTTACACGACTACACCGACGAAGGACTCAAAAATAGCACAGGCACCTTTACTGGTTTACTAAGTTACGAAGAATTTCGACTCGGAGGCTCTTTCGCAAACTTCGCTTCTGTTTACGCCTTTTTTGGACTCGGCTACGGATTGGGCACCTATGAAGACGAAATAGAATGTCCCAACTGTAGTAGAGACACTGAAAGCTCCTTTAAAGAAAGCGGAGACTCTGACATTCGACTTTTTTTCGGTGTCGGTGGAGAATTTTACCCCATCCAGAAAAAAGAAAGCCCTGCATACGGCCTATTCTTCGGAATCGCCGGAGGCTTTATAATTGACAATGTATTCTATACCGATCATTACTTCAACGCCTACCATCAGGTCATCGAAGTCTACGACGAAACAATAAGCGATGCTTTCGCGAACTTAATTGTCCGATTTGAAGTTGGCAAGGAATGGTGGTTTGGCAAGCGTTGGAGTGTTGGCATCGCTCTCAACTACACCACAGGTTCGATGACCGAGAAATCCATCGACGATTATTACGGCGATGGAAGGTATTCAGAGGACGAGGAATCATTCGCCAACCATACCTTCGGCCTGACGATAAGATTAACGCACTAACAAAGAATATCAGGCCAAATACCCAAAAAAGGAGAAGAACGCCCCGGGCCACCATACCCATAGGAGTTTCTACTTGGCATAGGAGGGAAATTTTACCCCATTCAGAATCACTCACTAACGATGAACGCAAATGAAAAGAACCATTGCAGCTCTGTTACTCATCATTTCATGTACATTCGCCCAAAACAACTCGGGAACAAACAACAACCAAGGTTTCCATTCCCGCAGAGGATTATACTTTTCCACAAGCTCGGGAACCTTTTATACGTACGCAAACTATTTCAGCGAAGAAATATCTTACGACAGGGTCGACAAAATAACGAGCCAGTTCGCCAGCCTTCTTAGCTACGGAGAAATCAGACTCGGCGCGTCTATCGCCAATTGGCCCTCCCTTTACGCAGTATTTGGTATGGGCCTTGGAATCGGCAATTACCGCGATAAAATTGAATTTTTACTTGAAGAATATTCCCAAAGGAACTTTACTGAAAAAAATGACATCGTCACCAGAACTCTTGTTGGCCTAGGCGGAGAGTACAATTACCCCTTCCAGGATAACGATGACTTCACCAACGGCCTTTTTTTCGGCACAAGCGCTGGTTTCATGTTGGACCTCATCTATCATACCGAGCACGACGTCAATGAAGTATACGACAATATGACATCCGCAGAATTCGGCGGGTTCTTTTTCCGATTCGAAATCGGCAAAGACTGGTGGATATCCCAACGTTGGAGCTTAGGAGTCGCACTCAATTACACCTTCTGCATATACAGGGAATCAACCTCATACAGCATTCACTCGGATAAGGAATCCCTAACAGGGCTTTCTATCGGCCTGATGTTCAGGATTACACGCTAGCGAAGGCCAAAAACTTCAAGTAAAAACAGAAAAGCTCCCGTCGAACGGGAGCTTTTTCCAATATTACGTTTTTTCAAACGACGAGCAAGCGGTCGCTTACTTCGCGCGTTCGAGGTAAGAACCGTCGCGGGTATCCACGCGGATCTTGGTGTTGTTCTCGATGAACAGCGGGATCATCACCTTGGCGCCGGTTTCGAGGATGGCTTCGCGCATCACGTTACCGCTGGTGTTGCCCTGCACTGCCGGAGGAGCTTCAACGATCATGAGGTCGACGAAGGTCGGCGGGATAACTTCGATGGGGAGCGTAGAGCCCGTCTTCGGGTCCTTCCACCAGGTCACCTCGACGGTAGCACCGTCAAGGAGCCAGACTTCGCAGCCATTGAGAGCTTCCTTGGCGATTTCCATGGTTTCCTGAGTGGTGTTGTCCAGGAAGTACCAGGTAGAACCATCGTTGTAAAGGTAAGTCATTTCGGTGTAGGTCACGTCGGCTTCTTCGACAGTGTCTCCGCTCTTCCAGGTACGTTCGAGCGTACGGCCGGTCACCAGGTTCTTGATGCGAACGCGGTTAAAGGCCTGACCCTTACCCGGCTTCACGAACTGGTTTTCGATGATTTCGTACGGCTGACCGTCAACCATAATCTTGAGTTTCTTGCGGAATTCGTTGGTGCTTACAGTACCCATATTATCCTCTTGTTGATTTTGATTCTAAATTTAGCAATATAATGGACGACGCCGAAAAAGTTTTCACGCAAATTCCCGAATTTTTAGAGTATCTGGGCACAGGATGTGCGGAGGCCATCGCAAACGCAGCCACACCCGACAAACTGGACCTGAGCCCCAAGTTTCCTTTCCTTTGCTCGAAGCACTACGCCAACCTCATCAAGAAGGCCAGCGAGCCCGAGGCCCTGCTACGCGAAATTTTGCCAACCCGCGACGAACTTGCGAACGTTCCCGGATTCGTAGACGACCCGGTGGGCGACCTGCCCGCGGGCAAGGCGGATTGCGTCATCCAGAAGTACGACCGACGGGCGCTGATTGTCTCGACCGCAACCTGCGGTGCCCGTTGCCGCTTCTGTTTCCGCAAGAACTATCCCTTCCAGAGCAATCCCGACGTGGCCAAACAGGTAAGCGACTGGCTCGACACGCATAGCGACATCTGGGAAGTAATCCTTTCGGGCGGCGACCCGCTCACCCTAAGTCCCGGGAAGTTCCGCGACCTCGTGGAAGCTATCGCCATGCACGGCTCGGTCACTACGCTCCGCATCCACACGAGGCTCCCCGTAATGCGGCCCGACCTCGTAATGCAGCACTTCGAACTCTTGCGAGAACTGTCCGCACGCTTCGAATGCGTTCTCGTATCGCACGTGGACCACCCGGACGAACTCGACGAAGAATCGCAGGTTATTTTCGGACAACTTAAATTTTCCGGCTGGACGCTTTTAAACCAGAGCGTGCTATTGAAGGGCGTGAACGACAATGCGAGTACGCTTGAAAAACTGAGCCGCAGGCTGTTCGAGCAGGGAGTCCTCCCCTACTACCTGCACCAGCTGGACCATGCGAACGGGGTCGCGCATTTCGAAGTGAGCGACGAAACCGCAAAAGAACTCGTCGAGCAAATCCGGACCAGACTTCCCGGTTACCTTGTTCCAAAACTCGTGCGCGAAATCGCCGGCGAAAAGAGCAAGACCCCGATACTCTAGTCATTCCCGACAACCGGCCAGCATTGGCACGGTTATTGCAATATACTCCGCGAAAGCATAGCGGAGGCGCACATTCTGTTTCATTTTGAAACATTTGTTGCGTTTCTTGCTTCAAATTTTAACGCAAACGGAGATAAATAATGGCAACAGAGAAGATGGAATTCCAGACCGAAGTTCGCGACATGCTGAACTTGATGATCAACTCCCTTTACAGCAACAAGGAAATCTTCCTCCGCGAACTCGTTTCGAACGCGGCGGACGCGCTGGACAAGCGCCGCTTCCTTTCGCTCTCGAACGCAGAACTTTTGCCCGTGGGCACGCAGTTGCGCATCGATATCTCGGTGAACAAGGAAGGCAAGCGTATCGTCGTGGAAGACAACGGTATCGGCATGAACAAGGAAGACTTGATCAACTGCCTGGGAACCATCGCCCGTAGCGGCACCAAGAACTTTATCAAGAACCTCAAGGAAGGCGACAAGGGCAGTGTCGATCTTATCGGCCAGTTCGGTGTGGGTTTCTACTCCGTGTTCATGGTTGCGAAGAAGGTCGAAGTCCTCACGCTCAAGGCCGGCGAAACGCAGGGTTACCTGTGGGCCTCCGAAGGTACGGGCGACTTCGAGATTTCCGAAGCCCCGCTCGACAAGGTCGGCACCAAGATTACTTTGTACCTGAAGGATGACGAAGACGCCGAGGACTTCGCGAGCGAATGGAAAATCAAGGACATTGTCCAGAAGTACAGCGGCTTTGTTAGCTACGGCATCTACTTCCACCCCGAAGCCACCAAGAACGACAAGGGCGAACTCGAAGAAAAGCCCGAAGAACGCCTGAACGAAAAGCAGGCCTTGTGGCGCCAGAGCGAAAAGGAAGTCACCGAAGAACAGTACAAGGATTTCTACAACGTCATCAGCCACGAAGCCGACGAACCGGCCGCCTGGAGCCACAGCCACGCCGAAGGTTCCCAGGAATTCTGGAGCCTTGTGTACATCCCGTCGAAGGCCCCGTTCAACATCTGGCACAACGACGCTCTGCACGGCCTCAAGCTCTACGTGAAGAAAGTCTTTATCATGGACGACTGCAAGGACCTGCTGCCACCTTGGCTCCGCTTTGTGCGCGGCGTGGTCGATAGCGAAGACCTGCCGCTGAACGTGTCCCGTGAAATCTTGCAGAACAACAAGATCATCACGAACATCCGTAAGCACGTGATCAAGAAGGTGCTCGACTCCCTGCAAAACATGGCCGACAAGGATGCTGCCAAGTACAACGCCTGGTGGCGCGAACTCGGCATGGTGCTGAAGGAAGGCTTCTACATGAACTGGGAACATCTTGACGAACTCAAGAAGTTGCTCCGTTTCGAAAGCACCAAGACCGAAGGCGACGCTCTCGTGGGCCTCGACGAATACGTGAAGCGCATGCCGGAAGGCCAGAAGGAAATCTACTACCTCATCGGCGACAAGAACGCCGTGAAGTCTAACCCGATGCTCGAAGCCTTCAAGGCCAAGGGCTACGAAGTCTTGCTCATGAGCGACGGCATCGACGAGTTCATGATGTCGAGCCTCCAGGAATTCGGCGACAAGAAGTTCCACGACATTGCCCGCGGCGACGTGGACTTCGAAAAGACCGAAGACGAAAAGAAGGCCGAAGAAGCCAACAAGGGCATTTTCAAGGGCCTCTGCGAAAACCTGCAGAAGGTCTTGGACGAAGACATCAAGGAAGTCCGCGTGTCCAGCCGCCTGAAGGATAGCCCCTGCTGCCTCGTGACCAGCGAAGACGCCATGAGCGCCCAGATGGAACGCATGATGAAGGCGATGGGCCAGAAGAACTTGCCGAAGTCCAAGCGCATCTTGGAAATCAACCCGACGCACCCGATTTGCGAAATGCTCAAGAAGAAAGCCGAAGCCAAGGAAGACCTGGGCGATTGGCCGAAGGCCCTCTACGGCCAGGCTCTGCTTGCCGAAGGCTCTCCGCTCCCGAACCCGGCCGAGTATGTGGCTGCAATTACGAAGCTGCTGACCGCCAGCGTGAAGTAATTACGCGCAAAACGTCATTAAAGAAGGCCGCGAAATCGCGGTCTTCTTAATTTTTCGTGTCGGATTCCAACAACATTTGTCAAAAAAAAACTGGATAAGCGAGCAGAGCAAGGCCGCAGCCCCGAAGCCGTACTAAGTACGGCGAGTTAGGGCGAGAACGCCGCTGAGCGATGCTTAGCGAACGATTTTATCCGTGATATAAATTACCACTCTGATAATTCGGTTCCGTGGTCAGGTTCACACCGAGACGGCGGAACACGCCCACGTCAACCTGGGACAAGATAACGCTCGAATGCACTTCGCAGTGGCGGAGTTCCGACAACTTCTCGAGGGCAATTTTCGCATTGTAGTCCGTGAGAGCACAGACGGAGAGCGCGACGAGGGCCTCGTCCATGTGCAAGCGCGGGTTCCTGTGACCGAGTCGCTTGGTCTTCAAGTTCTGTATCGGCTCGATTACCATCGGCGAAAGCAGGCGCACTTCATCGGGAATCTTTGCGAGATGCTTCAAGGCATCGAGCAGGGCGGCAGAAGAGGCTCCAAGCAAAGAAGACGTCTTGCCGGTAATGATGGCGCCGTCATTCAGCTGGATAGCCACGGCCGGGCCTCCGGTCAATTCGGCATGGTTCACGGCAGCCGCAATCACGGGGCGGTCGACAGTACTGATCTGCGCCTGTTCCATGATTAGTTCCTGCTTGTAAACCTGGTCCTTGTCCGCATTGCCCTTGCGCACATCGCAGAGCGTGTTGTAGTAACGGCGGATAATTTCCTGCTTGGCGGCTTCGCAAACGGCCTCGTCATCGATAATGCAATTGCCGGCCATATTCACACCCATATCCGTGGGGCTCTTGTACGGAGACTCGCCCATGATGCGGGTAAACAGCGCATTCAGCACCGGGAAAATTTCCACATCGCGGTTGTAGTTGATGGTAGTTTGTCCGTAAGCTTCCAGGTGGAACGGGTCGATCATGTTCACGTCGTTCAAGTCGGCAGTAGCAGCCTCGTACGCGAGGTTCACCGGATGCTTCAGCGGAATGTTCCAAATCGGGAATGTTTCGAACTTCGCGTAGCCCGCCTTCACGCCGCGCTTGTTTTCATGGTAAATCTGCGAAAGGCAAACAGCCATCTTGCCACTCCCGGGGCCAGGAGCCGTCACCACCACGAGTTCGCGGGTGGTTTCAACAAATTCATTCTTGCCGTAACCGTCGTCGCTTACGACCAAAGGAATGTTACTCGGGTAGCCCGCAATCGGGTAATGGCGGTAAACCTTGAGGCCAAGTCCTTCCAGCTTTTTCTGGTAGGCAATTGCGCTCGGCTGTTCTTGCCAGCGGGTCAGCACCACGGAACTCACATACAGGCCATAACCGCGGAAGGCATCAATCAAGCGGAGCACGTCCTGATCGTAAGTGATTCCCAGGTCGCCGCGGACCTTGTTCTTCTCGATATCGCCCGCGTTGATGGCGATAATGACTTCGGCCTTGTCCTTGATTTTTTCGAGCATGCGGATCTTACTGTCGGGCGCGAAGCCTGGCAGTACGCGGGATGCGTGATGGTCGTCGAACAGCTTTCCGCCAAATTCCAGGTAAAGTTTTCCGCCGAACTTCGCAATGCGCTCGGCAATTTTTTCGGACTGCGTCTTGAGGTACGCTTCGTTATCAAAACCTACTTTAAACATCTTCTTTATACCAATTCTAATTGAAATTCAACCTCACAAAAATAAAAAAAAATTCACACTAGACGAGTCAATAATCCCGATGCAAGAAACAGCATCACAAAAAAAATTTACCCTCGTCATCCCCGCATTTTCTAACTCATTACGCATCAAGAAATTAAGCGACCATGCGCAAAAAGAAACAGGGCGTTCTCAATGAACGTCCTGTCTTGTATGTGTGGAGCAAAAAAAATTTCCGTGCAAAGCCGAATGCGCACTACCAGATGCGCAGGCAAACTCTACTTTACAACTTTATATGTATTGCCGCCGACCTTCACCAGCATGACTCCCCTATTGCCAATGCGAATCTCGTGCATTGCGGACTGCGTCTTCGAGGCCTTCAGCACACGGCCATTCAAGTCGGTGACCGTAAACATCGAACCGATCGGAGCATTTTCAATGACAATGGAGCCGTTGTGCGACAGCACCTTCACGCCAGCGAAATCCATGCGTGCGGCAATCTTCTCCGGATCAGAAATTTCCGGTTCCGGCTTCTTCGCAGTCACCGTCACCTCGTAGAGTTTGCACGATTCAAACGAATTGAAAGTCGTCTCCGTATCATAAGTAACGCCGTTGTACACGTTGCTGTCGACGGTCTTTTTCTCGACTTGTGGTTTCTCCTTCCATATCTTGAAATTGCCGGTCAGGTGGAGCATGGCGAGGTAATGCACCAGGCCGTCGTAGTAGCGTTGGCTGCCCACGATGGGCTTGGAATCCCAAGCCTTCTGCAGCACCTTCTTGACCAAATCCTTGTAGCTCTCTTCTTCAAGCAGAGCGTAGGTAGCAACTGCATTCGCACCGGCCTGGCCGATGGTGAAATCGCCGTATCCGCTGGTGCCGTCCCAGTTGAAGTGGCCGTGCCTGTAGCCGTCCCTCTCGAAGAAGTCCGTGATGACCTTCGCAATCTTCGTCTGGCGCTCCATATCCACACCGAACAGGTAGCTATCCATGCCGTAGTTCATGGGGCAGCGGATGGCATCGAACGCATACTTCGTGGAGTTGTCGCTAAAGGCATGGTGCGGCGTTCCGTCGAAGTTGCTGTAGTCGCTGCACAGGCCCGACTTCGGGTTTGCGGAATTGTAGATATGGTCGCGGGTCGCCTTCGTCGCCTTTTTCCACTTATCGGTGTTGGTAGTCGACCAGCGGCTGAACAGGTCTACGAATGCAGGCAAACTATAAGAGGCATCGCCCCAGGTGTTGTTGCCGTCAGACGGCTGGAAGGTTGCGATAAAAGACTGTTCGCTGTACAGGGACTGGCCGTTGCCTTTCCAGCAGGCCTTCAAGATGCTCTGCGCATCCCTCATGTAGCCTTCGTCGTTCCAGCGGTGGGCAGCAAACAGGAGCGACATCATGAAGTAGATTTCGCCATCGGGAGCGTTGCCCCAGTCGCGCACGGAACCGTCGCGGTTAGCCTGCCAGGCGAAATAGCCGGAGCCGCCCGTGGCAGGGTCCTTCCACATGTGCTTCTTGGCCCAGTTCCAGAGCTTGTCGAATTGTTCCCTGTGATTGGTCTGCACGGCAATCATCATGCCGTAGCTCATGCCTTCGGAACGGATGTCGTTGTTGTTGATATCGACGATGTAGCCGCCATCGCGGTCTTCGTAATACACAGTCTTGTCATTCTGGCCGCCAAAGTAATGGTTCCAGAGTTCGTCAAGCTTGTCCTGGATATCCTTGTCGGTCTTGCCGAGGAAAGTCTTGAACGGGCTCGTGTAATCACCCGTGTAGTAGGCGCCCGTAGATTGCGTACCATCCTTTTCGCAATCGGGGCCAAAGTAGGCTCCGCTATCGTCGAAGAATGTGTCGGTGTAAATTTGCGATTCAGCTGCAACGGCAATGGATGCACTCAGCAGTGAAACGTAAGCGATAGCGGCGATCCCTGAGGCCGCTTTTTTGGATAGGTTTTTCATTTTGTTCTCCCAATCTGATGTTATAACCTATCCATAACAAACCCGATTATAATATAGATAAGGGAGGCCCGATTTCACCTATCGCAAGGAAAAAGCCGTTGTTACTCAAAACAACGCGAAGCACCCTAAAATCAAGCAAACAGCGGCCATAAATCAAAAAAAAGGGACCCGCCGGCGAAGCCGGCGGTTCTTCATATACGGGCGTAGCCCTACAATACTAGCGGCGTGCAAGGGCACGCACGTCAATCTGCCAC
>CACXXH010000006.1 GCA_902771595.1 Fibrobacter succinogenes
GTGGTTTATCCGATTGACGACAAGATGGTGAAGGGCAAAAAAGAAATCCGCGTGACGTTCAAGGCCTCGAGCGGCATGGTCGGCGGTATATTCGGGGTGCGCCTGTTGCGCAACAAGCCCAAGCCCGAGACGCCTCCGGATGCGATTGCCTCGAAGCCTGCGGTCGCGATTCCGGATTTGCGCATACGTGCGCAGTACGATGTATTGCATATTGAATCGGGCCTGCCGCTCACTGGCAACCTGACCGTCAAAATCTATTCCCTGAATGGTCGCCTGCAAAAGTCCCAGTTGCTCCCTTCGGGTCGCAGCTCCTTCGAAATAGGCATTGCCGATTTGAAGAAGGGCAACTACATCCTCAGCGTGCAAAAAGACGGCGTAAAACGGATAAATACGCTCTTCTCGAGGATCGGCGGGTTGTGATTTTCTGAATAATTTCGTAAGAAAAACAGCACTTCGACATTGACAACTTATCCATGAGGATTTATGCGCTCCCCGTGCATTTTAGATGCATGGGGAGTATTTTTTATGGTGGGAAAACTCCCTTTGGTGTAAAATATGGGAACGAGGATTATATGAGAACGAAGTCGTTACTCTCCTTATGTTTGGTTATGTCCGGCATGTCTCTTGCCGCGACTCAAGCTACCTTCTATGTCGCCCCCTCGGGCAACGATTCGAACAAGGGAACTGAACAGGAACCCTTCAAGACGATTACGCAGGCACAGAAGGCCGTACGTGCAATCAACAGTTCCATGACGGGCGATATCGAAGTCATTCTCCGCGAGGGTACCTACGCTCTGCCCGGAACCATCGGGTTCGATGAACGCGACGGCGGTAAGGATGGCCATTACGTGCGTTACAAAGCCTACGATGGCGAAAAGCCGCTTATTACCGGCGGTATGGCGATTACCGGTTGGACCATTCACGATGAGGCGAATGGTATCTGGAAGGCCGAAGGCGTCGAAGGCCGTTTCCGCCAGTTGTACGTAAACGGAAAGAAGGCCGTTCGCGCATGCTTCCCCAACGTGATTGCCGCAAATGACAAGGGTGCGGGCAGCTTTGACCACGATTTCGTGCGCCTTACGAAGGTGGACTCTTCGGGCCGCGCCTTTGATGTTTCTGCGGAATACATCAAGAATATCAAGAACATTGAGGATGTCGAAATTCATTTGATGATCGCCTGGGCTGAAAGCATCTTGCGATTGGAAAAGGCTGAGGTGAACGGCGGTACTGCAAAACTCATTCCCAAGGATCCTGAACGCACCAAGCTGTTCCATCGCGCATATCCTATGCTTGGCACGGCCTTCCAGAGCAATCCGCCCAAGCAACAGGTTTTTTATCTGGAGAACTCCTACGATTTGATTGATGCACCGGGTGAATGGTACCTGGATGAAAAGAATCAAACGCTTTACTACAAGCCCCGTTCCGGCGAAAACATGGGTAGCGCCAATGTGGTTGCTCCCCGCCTCAATACCATGTTCAGCGTTTTAGGTAAGGATACCAAGAACAAGGTGGGCTATATGTCTTTTGAAGGCCTGATCTTTGCACATTCCAACTATACCCGCCCCAGCGAAGAAGGTTTCTTGGATTTGCAGGCTGCAAACTTCAATGTGGATGTCCTTCCGGATCCTGGCCGCGGAAACTGGGAAAAACTGAACAGCAACAAGTATTTGCTGTGGCGTCCGGATGCCGGCTTCCGTGTCGAAAATGCTCACCATTTCCTGGTCAAGAACTGCACCTTTACGCAAATGGCAGCGACCGGTCTTGACTTTGTATCGGGCACGAACGACGACGTAATCGAAGGCAACGTGTTCTACGAAATTGGCGCTGCAGGCATTATGCTTGGCAAGTTCTATCAGGACTCCACGACCGAAATCCATATCCCGTATAATCCGAGCGACAAGGAAGAAATCAGTACACGCGACACCATTCGCAATAACCTCGTGACCAACGTGACAAACGAACACCAGGGTGCTGTGGGTATCGGTGCAGGTTACCCGCGCTATGTGGTGATTGAAAATAACGAAATTTCCTACACTTACTATTCAGGAATATCCCTTGGGTTTGGCTGGACCAAAGACCAAACGGCCATGACCAACAACCATGTCAACAAGAACAATATTCACCACATTTCCCGCCTGCTTTGCGACTCCGGTCCGATTTACACCTTGAGCAACCAGGGCACTGGTAGCGAAATCAAGGAAAACTACCTACACGATTACAGTGCTTCCAAGTGGTCGGACTATTGGGTTTTGCCGATTTACCTCGATGAGGGTTCTAGTGGCTTTGTTGTCGAAAATAACTCTTACAGGAATGCTCCGAGTGGTGTCGGCCGTAATCAAGCGGGCCAGTTTACAGAACGCAACAACGGTGGCTATATCGAGTCTGTTGCGGCCGCTGCAGGCCTCCAGGGCGAATTCAAGAACATCGCGGACCGCATCAATAACATCCCGCTTCCCGACTTCAGCAATACTGTCACGCAGGCCGCTTTCAAGGTCGTAGCGACCCTTCCGGGTATCATCCAGGCCGAAGACTACGATGTGGGCGGGCAGAGCGTTTCGTTCAGCGATAAGGATTTCGTGAATGAAGGCAATGTTTACCGCGAAGATGGCGTGGACGTGGTTGGCCTCGGCTGCTCCGATTCCGCCATGACAAAGGATTGCAATGGTTATGCTGTCGGTTACACGCAGAGCGGTGAATGGCTCGAATACTCTGTGAACGTGATTGTCGCAAGCAAGTTCGTGTTCCGCGCCAACGTGGCAAGCGGTCTCGATGTCGGTAGTTTTAGACTCTTTATCGATGGCAAGGCCGTTACCGATACCATCGCGGTGCCGCAGGGCGAAGACTGGAATACCTACGGCTATGTGGAAGGCGAAACCGCCGAAATTGCAAAGGGCGAACACGTGCTGCGCATTCAGTTCACGGGCACCTACGTGAATCTTGACTGGATCCAGTTCGCGCTCACCGCCGGTGAACTTCCCATCCCTCAAAAGAGAGACGTGCAGCTCAATCTCGGTGAACGCGGTTATGACGTGTTCGGAATGGATGGCCGCTTTGTATGCCGCATTGAGGGCATGTCTGCCATGGGTGGCTTCAAGGCTGCCTTGATGGCGAAGGGCGTGAAGCCCGGCATGTATGTGGTTCGTGGTCTTGAAAGCCGCAAGAGCATCAGGATCAATACGGCCAAGTAAGTATAGGGGGTGCTTTATGAAATCGCTTGGTGTAATGTTTGGTACTCTGGCCTGTGCTGCGGTCCTCTCTTTCGCGGCTGCGGATAATCCGCTTACCCTCTGGTACAACAGTGACGCGGGTACGGAATTTACGGCGGCGCTCCCCATCGGGAATGGCTACATGGGCGGCATCATTTATGGTGGCGTCACAAAGGATGTCATCGGGCTCAACGAGAGCACGGTTTGGTCGGGCGGCCCGGGCGATAACAACAAGCAAGGTGCGGCAAACTACCTGAAAGATGCCCGAGACGCGCTTTTCCGCAGGGACTACCGCTCGGCGGAATCCATCGTGAGCGACCGCATGATTGGCCCCGGCCCGGCAAGTTTCCAGCCGGTGGGCGACCTCGTGATTACTACTTCCCATTCGGGAGCCACGAACTACCGTCGTGAACTGGACCTCAAGACGGCTATGGCCAAGACGACCTATTCCGCGGGTGGCGTGAACTACACGCGCGAATATTTCGCGAGCTATCCGGACCATGTGATTGTCATCCGTCTGTCGGCAAGCGAGAAGGGGAAGGTTTCCTTCGGGGCGACGATGACGACTCCGCACCGCAACAACAGCATGTCCAGTAGCGGGAACACGCTCATTTACGACGTGACGGTGAACTCCATCAAGTTCCAGAATCGCTTGAACGTAGTCGCCGACGGGGGCACGGTTTCTGTCGCGAACGGGAACATCTCGGTGAACGGCGCGAACGAGGCGATGCTCGTGCTCACGATTGCGACGAACTTCAAGTCGGCTTCCGACGTTTCGGGGAATCCGGGTTCGCTCGCCTCCGCCGTGATGGAAGCGGTGAAGGGCAAGAGCTTCGACGAATTGAAGGCGGCACACCTGAAGGATTACCAGGCGATTTTCAACCGCGTGAAACTGGACTTGGGTGCAGCGCATTCGAGCGCCGGTGATGTTACCGCGACACGAGTGAAGAACTTCAATTCTACGAACGACCCCTCCTTCGTGGAACTCTACTACCAGTTTGGTCGCTACCTGCTCATCTCGAGTTCCCGCAAGGGCGGGCAGCCCGCGAACCTGCAGGGCATCTGGAACAAGGATACGAGCCCGATGTGGGGGAGCAAGTACACCACCAACATCAACCTGGAAATGAACTACTGGCCGGTCGAGACGGCGAACCTCGCGGAATGCGCATGGCCGCTCATCGACAAAATCAAGGGCATGGTACCGCAAGGCGAAAAGACCGCGAAGGTGCATTGGGGCGTTGACGAAGGCTGGGTGGAACACCACAATACCGACCTCTGGAACCGTTCCGCTCCGATTGACGGAGCCTGGGGCCTGTGGCCGACGGGTTCCGGCTGGCTTTCTACGCACCTGTGGGAACACTTCTTGTTCAACCCGACGGACAAGGCTTTCCTCGAAGATGTCTATCCGACTATGAAGGGGGCTGCGGTGTTCTACCTGAACAGCATGGTGGAAGAACCGGTGAGCGGCAACAAGTACCTGGTGACTGCCCCGAGCGCATCGCCCGAGAACGCGCATGGCGGCTACAACGTGTGCTTTGGCCCCACGATGGATAACCAGATTATTCGCGACGTATTCAACTATACGATTGAAGCTTCCAAGGTCTTGGGCAAGGACGAAGATTTCCGTGCCCGCATGGAGGCCGCTGTCAAGCGCCTGCCGCCCACGAGGACGGGCAAGTACGGCCAGATTATGGAATGGTTCGAGGACTGGGACAATCCCAACGACAAGCACCGTCATGTGTCGCACCTGTACGGGCTTTTCCCGAGCCACCAGATTACGCCGGAAGAGACTCCCGACCTGGTGAAGGGCGCGAAGACGACCCTCGAACAGCGCGGTGACGATGCGACGGGCTGGTCGCTCGCATGGAAAATCAACTTCTGGGCCCGCCTGCACGATGGCGACCATGCGTACAAGCTTGTGCGTATGCTGCTCACTCCGGACCGCACGTACAACAACCTTTTCGATGCGCATCCGCCGTTCCAGATTGACGGAAACTTCGGTGCGGTTTCGGGCATCAACGAGATGCTCATCCAGAGCCATGGCGGAAAGATTCAGGTTCTGCCTGCGCTTCCCTCGCAGTGGAAAGACGGCAGCGTGAAGGGCATCCGTGCCCGCGGTGGTTTCGAGATTGATTCCATGGCATGGAAGGGCGGCAAGCTCACCTATATCGCCATCAAGTCCGATGTGGGGCAGAAACTTGATGTGGTTTATGGCGGTAACGAGCAGACCTACAATACGGTTCCTGGTTCCGTGTATGAATTCGACGGCAATCTCAAGCTGACGAACCAGCCGTTCGAACCGGTAACCATCCCGGGCAAGATTCAGGCCGAAAGCTATGTGGCGATGGATGGCGTGCAGATTGAACCCGACGAATCGGGCGAGCCGAATCTCGGATGGATCAACGATGGCGACTACAGCTCGTACTTGATAAACGTGCCGGCTGCGGGAACCTACACGCTTACGGCCCGCGTGGCGTCTGCTGCGGAAGAGGCTTCTACCGTTACGGTGGTGAATGGCCAAGGCAAAGCGGTGGCGCAGTTCACGGTCGATCCTGCGAAAACGAAAGGCTGGAATGACTGGTACGAGACTTCGACTACGATAGAACTGGACAAGGGTGAACAGACTATCAAGTTCGACTATTCCGGTACGAGCGACTTCCTGTTGAATTTCGACTGGTTCAGCATAGGGAAGGGCTCGGATGCCGTTCCTGAGGCGTCTAGAGTGGCGGTGAATTTGAGTGTCCGCGCCGTGCCCATGGCGAGCGCCCCTGTCGCCTTGATGGTGGAGTCTTCGGGCGATTTCGAGGTGCGCCTCTATACCCTAAACGGGAACATGGTGGGTTTCCGCCGTGGCGCGGGTAGCTCGCTTGTGGAATTCGGCTTGGACGGAAGCATAGCTCGTGGGAACTATGTCGCAGTCGTCACGAGCGGGGACCTGAAAAGGACTCTCAAGATTCGCGCTTTTTAAAGCCCATATTGTCATCGCTGGCGCCTGTGTCGGGCATTGACAACTTATCCATGCGAACGAGTCCTTCGCATGGCTTTTTTTCGTTTTTTTGGGGTAGTTTTACAATGGTGAGTTATAAAAACGCCTTTGGGGCGAAAGGGATGTAAAATGAAGTTCGCAAAAACTGCAAAAATTGCCGCAGTTATTGGTTTTGGGCTCAGCACCGCAGCCATGGCCGAAAACCCGATTATCCAGACATACTACTCTCCGGACCCGGCTCCGGTCGTATTTGGCGACACTGTCTGCGTGTACACGGGTAACGACGAGGGCGGCCACTTCTTCACGATGCACGGCTGGCGCGTATCCTGCACTACCGACATGGTGAACTGGACGGACATGGGTGCGCTTATCCTTTCGAACGAAAGCTTTGGCGGCAATGCCAAGAAGAACGGCGATTGGGCCGCACAAGTCGTACGCCGCAACGGCAAATATTACTACTACGTGACCGTTGAATCGACCCGCGGTGGCCGCGCCATCAACGTGGCTGTGGCCGATAGGCCTCAAGGTCCCTTCAAGGATGCCCTGAACGGCAAGCACCTCGCCGGCCCCAACTGGGACTACATCGACCCGACGGTTTGGATTGATGACGACGGACAGGCGTGGCTCTACTGGGGCAACCCGAAACTTTATTACGCCAAGCTCAAGGAGAATATGATTGAGTTTGACGGTGATATCAAGGTGACTGATATGAGCCGCGGTTTTTCGCCGAACGGGAACTCCGTCTATACCGAAGGCCCTTGGATACACAAACGCGGCAAAAAGTACTACATGATTTACGCATCCCATGGCGTGCCCGAAAAGATTTCTTACTCTACCAGTGATTCCCCGACCGGTCCGTGGACCTGGGGTGGCATCATCATGGACCAGGGTAACAATACCGCATTTACGAACCACTCTGGCCTTATCGATTTCAAGGGCCGCAGCTTCTTCTTCTACCACAACCAGAAGAACGTGAGCGGTGGCGGATACAGCCGTTCTACTGCAATCGAGGAATTTACCTGGAATGCCGACGGCTCGATTCCGACCATCAAGTCCACCAACGATGGCGTCAAGAAACCTATCAAGAACCTTGACCCGTTTACCCGCGTGGAAGCCGAGACCAAGTCCTGGGTGGGCGGCATTTCAGTCGATAAGCCGCGTGACCCCGAGGGCGGTAATTATACCATAATTAACCATGTGGCCCAGGAGGGCGACAATGTTTACCTCACCAATATGGGCAGCAACTTTTACACGAAGGTGCGTTCCGTGGACATGGGCGATGGGGCCAAGCAGATTGTCGTTTGCACCAAGGGCAACGGCGGCAAGCTCGAACTCCATGCGGGTTCTGAATCCGGCTCCCTGCTTGCGAGCATGACAATTCCGTCCAGTTCCAAGTGGCAAGAAAATACGTTTGATCTGAGCGATGCTTCCGGCGTCGAAGACATCTTCTTCGTTGTCAAGCAGGGCGGTTTTGATTTCGATTACTGGTACATGGAAGGTGCGGTGCCTCCGGTTCCGCAGACGGCCTACAACGACAAGCCAGCGGCAATTCCGGGCAAGATTGAGGCCGAAAACTACGATGTGGGCGGCCATAACAAGGCCTTCTACGACATGGACCGCGAAAACCAGGGCAAGGTCTACCGCGAAGACGAAGTGGATGTCGTGGCGATCGACGATTCCAAGTGTGGAGATGCCGCTTGCACGGGCTATGCCATCGGTTACACGCAAGAAGACGAATGGGTGGAATACACCATCAACGTCGCTGCCGATGCCAAGTACGATATTACGGCGAACATCGCGACCGCTTTCGAAACTGCCGGTATGCAGTTGTTTGTCGACGACAAGGCCATTACGGATGCGATTACGTTTGAAAAAGTGGATTCCGTTTTCACTACCTACAAGGTTGTCGATATCGGTTCTGTGGAACTCAAGAAGGGTGAACACGTTCTCAAGCTGCTCATTACGGGAGCTTACCTGAACGTGGACTGGCTGCAGTTTACCGACCCGAATGCGGGACCGATTTCTATCGCGAAGGATATTCGTCTCGATTTGCATGCCCAGAGTACGTTCGATGTCTACGGGCTTTCGGGCCAGCATCTGGGGCGTGTCGAACTTCAGGGTGAAACTCTGTCGAAGGCGCTTGCCCGCGATGGATTTGCCCGCGGAATCTACATGGTGCGTGACCTCGGTCATACCCGGGCCTTCCGCGTGCAGGTAAGATAAAAAGATTTCTCCATCAAGAACGTTAACATATATACAATGCATAAACCGGCCGTGAGGTCGGTTTTTTGTAATAAAAAGAGCGAAAAATCATATTTTTTTTGACTTTTTCGGATACGGGGGTAAACAAAAAACACTCTTGTTTTCAGCAGGAAACACTTTTGTTATCATTGGGTATCCCTGTTTTTGCAGAGGAAGTTTAAATTTTTAGCAGAACAAGGTGAGAAAGGAAAGGTTCCTATGATTACAAGAAACGCTACAATTCTTTCCGCATTTGCAGTCACGGCGGCGCTTGCGGTAACATCCTACCAAAATCAGGTCGGGTTTATCTCGGATGCTCCGAAGCAGATTGCCGTGGTGGGTGCTGCTGGCGAGGATGTCGTATTCAAGGATGCCGAAGGCAAGACCGTGCTTACGGTTACGGCTCCCGAGGCTTCCATGTGGAAGCCCGCGAACGAGGAAGCCTCCCTTGTTGATTTTAGTGAACTCAAGACTCCTGGAACGTACTACGCCTTTGTCGGTGACGATTCCATAGGCCATCCCATCAACATTTCGGATAACGCGCTCGAAGGCGTGACGAAGGCTTCTCTGAAGTTCTTCTATTTCCAACGTTCTTCGATTGAACTTACCGAGGAATTTGCCGGCAAGTATGCACGCCCGATGGGAACCCCGGATACGGCGGTCATGTACCATTCCTCTACCGGCAAGGAAGACCTCACCGCGACATTCAATGGCGCGAAGGGCTGGTACGATGCCGGCGACTACGGCAAGTACATCGTGAATTCGGGTATTTCTACCTACACGTTGCTGCAGTTGTATCGCCAGAACAGGGCCTATTTTGATACGCTCAACCTGAACATTCCCGAAAGCGGCAACGATGTGCCCGATATTCTCGATGAAATTCGCTGGAATATCGAATGGATGCTCACCATGCAGGATGATGACGGTGGCGTGTTCCATAAGCTTACCACCAAGCAGTTTGCCGGCATGGTTCTGCCCGATAAGGTGACGAAGCAGCGCTATGCCATTGGTAAGAGCATTACGGCGACTAGGGATTTCGTTGCGGTCACGGCTCTTGCCGCCGATATCTACAAGCGTTTCGATCCTGAATTTGCTGAAAAATGTGCGGTGGCGGCCGGCAAGGCTCGCTGGTGGTCGAAGCAGAACCCCTACGAATTCTTCACCCAGCCTAGAGATGTCGGGACTGGTACCTACACTGACGCCAGTGCGGCTGATGAATTCGCTTGGTCTTCGGCGGAATTTTACCGCATCACGGGAAACAAGGATATCTTGGAAGATTTGCATCAGTACAAGCTCACCAAGGGCCGTCACAAATTGCAGGGATGGCAGACGGTGTTCGCTCTTGCTGCATTCACCATTGCAACCGATCCGGTCGCTTTTGACGAAGAAGACGTCGGTCTGGCTCGCGATTTCATCTTCGACCTTGCCGATACCTATATCAAGCAACTCGACAATGGCTATGGACTTGCTATCGACAATGGCGATTTCTACTGGGGTTCCAACAGCGTCGTGGCGAACAAGGGTATGGTCCTTATTCACGCCTATATCCTGAGCGACGAAAAGAAGTACCTCGATGCGGCCCAGGGAATTTTGGATTACCTGCTGGGTAGAAATCCGCTCGACCTCTCGTTCGTTACCGGCTGGGGCGTAAACCAGGTCATGAACCCGCATCACCGTCCCAGCGAAGGCGACACTGTCGTAGCGCCCGTCCCGGGAATGCTCGTGGGCGGCCCGAACTCCACTGCCGACGATTGCGCCAAGACGTATGTCGACAGTGAGGCGCCGGCCAAGTCCTACTACGATAACTCCTGCAGCTATGCCACGAACGAAGTCGCCATCAACTGGAATGCTCCGCTTGCCTACCTTGCCGGCTCCTTGCAGGCCATCTATGCGACGGGCAAGAAGTTTGAAGTGGGTAGCGACACGTCGGCTGTTTATGATATCACTGCGATTCCTGCTGCAAGAACCGCTTTGAAGACCCGCGCCGCTGGCGACAGGCTTATCTTCAAGGACAATTCCGTGCGCTTGGAAAGGACGCTCCGTGACGGGACGAAGACCTACTTCGACCTTCGCGGCAAGGCAATCCGCTAGTTTACTCCGCAAGCAGGGAATCCAGTTGCCGTTCCAGGTTCTGGATTCCTTCTTTGTTTTCTATGGTGCGCAGATTCTTTCCCAGAAAAAGCGCGATATCGCATACACCGGCCTGGTCTAGGATCCGGCGTTTCGCGTCTTCTGCCTCCATCCCGCGCGCAATTAGGCGCTGCAAGCGGGTCGCTTCGGGGGCGTCAACCACCCAGATTTCATCGAGCATCCCGACAATTTCGGGAACGCGCGAAAGGATGGCCGCTTCCAGGAATCGCGGCTTCGCACTTGCGGCGTCACCTGAATTCCCGTCAAAGAAGTCGCGGACGGCCTGCGTCAAGTACGGATAGACGATTCCCTCCAGGTGCTTGCGTGCATTTGCATCGCCAAAAATCAATCCGGCGAAGAACTTGCGGTTTACGCCCTCTTCGGTAAGGCATTCCTGCCCGAATGCGGCAGAAAGCTTCGCACGCAGTTCCTTGCAGTTCTTGTATAATTCGTGAACCTGGCTATCGGCATCGAGAACGTCGTACCCGCGCTCCCGCAGGAGCGACGAGGCGAGCGATTTGCCCGCACCGATTGTACCCGTGATGCCGATTCTTTTCATGACTTTCATTATAGCAAAATTTCGGGGTGCGGGCGCAAGGCCCGTGCGTTACCCCTTGCCGAGCGAAATGAGGCAGAGGCCCGCCACCACGCCCAGCAGGGCGATAAACTTGAGCTTGCTCTTGCGTTCGCGGAAAATGATGATTCCCGCGAGGAAGCTGATGAACACGCTCGAACGCCGGAGCACCGTGATAATCGATATGAGCGCATCGGGATTTCCTACCGCCAAAAAGTAGCAGCGGTCGGCGATGATGAGCAGGGCGGCGACAGCGATAAAACTCCAGCGGAACTGGAACGGGGTCGTCTTCTTGCGAGTCGGGAACCACGTGAACGCCGTCGTGATGAACTGCACCGCGAGCATGTAGATGCTGAACCACACCTGCACTGTCATCGGTTCGAAATTCATGCGCTGCAAAATAAACTTGTCGTAAATGCCGCTGCAGCTCGCGAGGATGGTCCCGATGAGCATGGACACCACCCAGCCGTTGCTGAAAAAATGCCCCATCTCCTTGCGGCCTGCCATGCTGAGCCCGATGTACGAACACACGCAGATGGCTATACCCACCCACTGCAGCGCGAAGGGACGTTCTCCCATGAACCCGACCGCTATCATGATGGTGAACAGCGGGGCGAGCGCGCGGATGGTCGTCGAAATGGAAAGCGGCATGTGCGCGATGGCGTTGTAGGTGAATAGCCAACTCAAGCCCACTATGACCGCCTTCGCCATCAAAAGCAAGTGGTCGTGCAGCGAAAGCGGCTCGCAGTGCCCCGTAAGCAGGATGGGGAGCATGAAGAGGGCGTAGAAGGCGCTGCACAGACAAAGTACCGGACGGACGGCGTTATCCTGGACCGACTTTTTCTTGGCCAGGTCGTAAAAACCGAGAAAAACCGCTGAGGCAAAAGCCAGAATCAACCATGACATAGCGCGCCAAATTTAGAAAAATGGCTTGCCAAAACATGCCACAATACTATTTTTCTTATAGCAACAATCAACAAAGGAGCCCTCATGGGTATCAAAGGCAAAGCAGCATCCCTTCTCGAAGAGTTCAAGGCCTTCGCGTTCAAGGGAAATATCGTCGATATGGCTATCGGTGTTATCATCGGTGGTGCTTTCGGTAAAATCGTCACATCCTTCGTGAACGACATCGTGATGCCGTCCGTCACGGCCATCGTCGCCATGTGCGGTGGCAAGGATGCTGGTGAAGGTCTCAAGGCTCTGTCATTCACGACTGCTGAAGGCGTGACCATTCCGTACGGTAACTTCATTGGTGGCGTCATCGACTTCCTCATCGTCGCCCTCGTGGTGTTCATCGTGATGAAGAAGTTCCTCGGATTCATGTCCAACATGCGCAAGAAGGAAGAAGCCCCGGCAGCTCCTCCGGCCCCTCCTGAGCCGAGCGCCGAAGAAAAGCTCCTCACCGAAATCCGTGACTTGCTGAAGAAATAATTGGATGGGAGGGGGAGGCATCCCCCTGGCTTCCATCGTCAGTCTCAGATCCCTGAGCCTGTCGAAGGTGCGCCACCCCTTCTAACGGGGGGCACCCCGTAACGCCCCCAGTTCCCCCCGCCTCTGGCGGGGTGATTTTTTTTGCGCGACGTGAAATGATTGATGATGGATGATGTCTATGTTCTAAACTCACCACTCACTCCACATTCCACACCCCAAACTACACACTCATTTCTATCGTCATGTCCGCCTTGAACGGCAGTTCCTCGACCTGCGGGGTGGCGATGAGCACCTGGCAGTTCTTTTCGCGCACGAGCGATGCGACCGCGTCGCGGCGGTTCACGTCCAGTTCCGCGAAGATGTCGTCGAGCAGGAGGATGGGCTTCCCCACATTTTGCGATGCGACATCGACTGCGGCAAACCGCATGGCGATGGCCGCCGAACGGCATTGGCCCTGCGACCCGACCGAACGCATCTCGTAGCCCGAGGCGCACAGCGCGAGGTCGTCCCGATGCGGGCCCGCCATGGTGACTCCCTGCATCTTTTCCACGAGTTCGAGTCCGGCGAGCTTGTCGGCGAAGGCGTTCCGCAGCATTTCTTCGGTCACGCCGCCGGCGTTGTATTCTTCGGAGCTCTCGGCCACCATGGAGTCGATTTCTTCGTCCCCCATGAAGTCCGCTGCGTCAAGCGCGTCCAATTCCTTCAGGATGGAACTCCTGTAGTCGCAGGTAATTTCGTCCACGCCGCCGGAGAGCCTGCGGTAGTAGCCGGTAATCACCGGGGATATTTCGGCGGAGAGGTTGATGCGGGCGAGCCAGAGCTTGGCCCCGAGATCCACGAGCTGGCGGGAGAGTACCTGGAAAAGGTCTTCGCCGCCTACGGCACAGCCTTCCTTCTTGAACTGCCGGAGCCACTGGTTCCTTTGCTGGAGCACGCGCTTGTAGTTCCGGAGCACGCCGGCGTTCGCCGCCGAGCGAAAACACAATATCTCGTCGAGCCAGTGCCGGCGGATTTCGGGTGCACCGCGCAGCAGTTCGATATCGGAGGGCTGCATGATTACCGCGGGCGATTTTCCGAAGAACGCGGACACAGAGCGCACTGCCGTCCCGTTTTCCTTTGCGGTGACTTTCCGGCGGCCTACCTGCAGCGCCCGGGAAAGCGCCATGCCGTCGCAGTCGAACGTGCCTCGCAAAATCAGTTCGTCCGCATTCCAGCAGACAAGTTCCTTCAGGTCCTTCGCCCTGAACGAGAATCCCTGCGCAAGCAGGTGCACGGATTCGAGAACCGTAGTCTTGCCGCAACCGTTCGGCCCGTGAATCACGTTGATGCCCGGAGTAAACGAGAACTCCTGGGCGTCAAGGCTGCGCACGTGGCCGACCGAAAGCGATTCTATCACGGGATGAAACCCCTCACGCCGACGCTCAGCGGGTTGAATAGTCCCGCGGTGGATTCATAAGTCAGGGCGTAGTTCACGTCGAACAGGTACTTCTTCTTGCCGATGCGCACGTAGAACTTGTAGCCGAGCCCGAACATCGCGTCGAGGCCGTCCATGCCTATGCGTATGGTGCCGTCGGGAATGATTTCGCATTCAAAACCAACGCGGCCCGTCCACACGTGGTGCTGCGGGTCGAACACGAGAAGCGTGTCGGCGATCTGGTAGTCGAGCGCTTCCATCCAAGCGTATACGGGCTTGCCGAACACTCTCGAGCGGTAGCCGAGCCCAATCTGCAACACCTTCGGGCGCACGCCTTCGGTAACGGCGACGCTGTTGTCGGTACTCGGGGTGCGTGTCCAGCGTGCCGAAAGGTTCCTGCTGAAACTGATGTTCCTGATGACCACGGACGAAGACCATTTCTCGTTCCACTGGCGCAGCCAGCCGAAGTTGAGTGCGACCGGGCTCGTGAATCCGTCGACCAGTTCCACGCCATCGTAATATTCGGCGATGTCCATGTTGTCGTAGCCGAGCGAAAGCGAAATGCCGAAGGCGTCGCGCCGTGTCGCCCTGTACGAGAACCCGAGATACATCATGGAGAAGAACGGGGTGGCCGTACCGAGCGTCTGGTCGTCTTCGTTGATGACGTCGAAATCGATATCGCCGCGGTAGAGCATGGCGAAGCCGATGCCCATGCGGTTGCCGACGGAAGTCTCGAGGCCGAGGGAACCGCCCATACGGTCGAGGCTGCGGCGTTCGGCATTGAGCGTGTAGGTGAAGTTCTGGCGGAACCCGAGGATGGCGGGGTTCCAGTAGGCGCCCGGCATGGCGGATGTGTCCGCGGAACCGGTGTTGCCGCGTCCGAGTTCGCGCGTGCCTGCGCCCATGCGTTCGACGAACCCGTCGTAACCGCCCAGGGCCGACTTCTTGTCGACGACGCCTGCAAATGCGGATGCCGCCGTCAGGAGCGAAAGGGCAATCGCAAGTCCAGCGATTCTCGGTTTCGGACAAATGGAATGCTTATCAAGTCTAAACATTATCTACCCCCTCCGAGCGTCATGACCTTGCCCCAGCCGACGTGGCCGTGGTTGTCCTTTACGCGAACGTAGTACACGCCCATCGTGCAGGGGTTGCCCTGTTCGTCAAGGCCGTCCCAGACATCTTCCTTTGCGTTCGTGCTGCGCAGCTTGTCCGCGAAGCGCGGAGCCGATTTTACGATCTTGCGGACCCTCCGCATGTCGTAGCTGAATACTTCGATGGTGATGTTGGCGTCCTTGCTGACCTTATAGGAAACGAGCGATTCGCTGCCAGCGGTGATGACGGACGGAACCATGCGGACGGAACCGAGGTCGTCGCCCAGCTTGGCGCGGTTGAGTATCGGGGTCCACGTCTTGCCTGTGTCCGCCGATACGGAAATCCCGTTGCCGTAGGTCGCGACGGCGAGGCCGGTGATGTCCTTGGTGAGCGGGAACGATGTCATGGACCAGATGATGACGTCGCGGTCGGTCACGCCCATGTTGAAGTCGTAGAGCCAGCCGCTTTCTTCGTCCTCGTTCTCGAAGGCGCGAACGCCCAGGGAATCGAGCTTCAGGAAGCCGCTTTCCGAGCTGCCCACCGCACGTACGGCTACGAACGTCTGCTTGCCGACGAAGGCGACGTTGCTTACGGTGTAGTCGGCGTTGTCGTACAGGTCCTTCTTCTGGGCCTTGCCGTCGAGCCCGATGAAGGGAACCTTCGCGAAGTCCTTGGATGAATCTGCGAATTTGCGCCAGAGGTGGCCCGTGACAGATTCGCTACCTTGTGTCGATGTCTCGGCGATAACCTGCAGGGGAGTGCCGCCGACCCAAACGCCCGTCACGCGCATGGTGTCGATCGCCTTGGAGGCGTTCGCGAGCTTGCCGCTGTTGTCGAGAGTCCACAGGCCTTTCGCGGTCGCAAGCCAAAGGGTTTCTGAATCCTTGTCGAAGGCCACGTCGAAAATTTCGGTGTATTTTTTCAGGTTCTTGGAGGCGTTCAGCTTGAGCGTGTCGAGGCTCTTTTCGGCGCGGTTGAAAATGAGGTGGTATTCACGCGGGTCGAGAATACCCTTCGAGATGTTGTACCCCGTAAGGCCGAGCGCGCCCTGCGCAATCCAGAGGGTAGCCTTCGCGGAATCGTAGGCGAAACCGCTTACTGCATAAGTCATCGCTGAATCGAGATCGTTTGCCGCTGTCGGAATTTCAAGCGGCGTCTCGTACGTGCTGGTCAAGTTCCTGAGCGAGAAGAAACCTTCGGGCTTGAGGTAGTTTCCGCGGTTGTCGAGCCCGAACATCGGGAGAACCGCTCCGAGCTTGCCTGCGGTCGCTACGGGAATGCGGCGCTGTTCCGCATAAACGTCGGTGAACCTCCATATGCCGTCGTGTACCGCGGTCATCGAATCGGCGACTGCGTCTTGCTGGGTCTTGTCGACCTGCACCTGGCCCGATGCCGAAACCTTCAGGTTCAAAAGCGTTACGCCACTGTTCAGTTCTCCGCGGGAAAACACCCAGAGGGCGCCGTCCGAGCCTGCGGGTGCTACGGAAAACGCCCAGTTGCTGAAGAGCGTCTCGGTTGCTGCGAAAGCGCAACCGGCAGAAACGGCCGCAATGCCGAGAGCACGGATTGTCCTGTTCTTAAAACTAGGGATCATCGCTACCTCATGTCGATTTCGTCGACACCTTTACGGGATTTGAACTTGAAGTCTTCGGGCGAGACCTTCTTCACGACTTTCAAGTTTATGATGTTGTACCACGAGGAATTTCCCGTGGGGTCAACGGTGAAGAGCCTCACCGGCGAAAAGTCCTTCTGCGAAAGCCACACTTCCATCTGGTCAAACTGGCCTGCATATTTCGAGGCGTCGAGCTTCAGCACCCACAGTTTCTGCTTGTTGAATTCGCCTTCCTTCAGTTCCTTCGCCTTGCAGTTCAGGTACTTGAATAGCATTTCGGAGGGGTGGAACGCCGAAGAGAGGTCTTCGACCGCCTTGATGAGCACCTGGTTCTGTTCGGGATTGTACTGCCAGAGGCTTTCTCCGTCGCTCGTAAACTCGATGCCCGCGACCTTCAGTTTGAATCTGTCTGCATCTGCCACCAGAAGCGAGCCCTTCTGGCTTACGATGTCCGGGGAGTCCGAATAGAAAACCTGCACCTGGAAATCGAGGTTCCATGCCTTGCCCGACTTGAACCAGGCCTGCGACTTGGCGAGAGCCTCGCTTGCAGTCAGCGCGTACGCTTGGAAAGCCATGACCGCGACGGCAAACAATACAATAAATAAACTGCGATTTTTCATAACGCTCCTGAATATGCACAAAAATACAAAACGAGACGCCCGTAGACGTTGGGTTTTTTGAAGATATATTTCTATCTTTTGTCAAAGAACTTTTTTGGAAGGATTTTATGCGCAAACTCTTTTTGCCTATTGCCCTCGTTTCTGCTTCTTTCTCGTTCGCTTTGGACGTGGAACTGCATGGGGATGTAAACTTTGACTACGGTAGCTATTTCGATAGCGATTTTAGCCCGACAAATGCTGCCAACCAGGATATTGACCTTTCTGCGAAGGCTAATCTCGACGAAAACGTGTCCGTCACCGTAAGGGCGAACACTCATACCTCGTATGTCGACAGCTCCGATGGCCTTAAGGAAAAGGCTTCCGAAACCCGCCGTCACTACTTTGCGCATTCCACTGCCATGGGCGATGGTGGCAAGTACACCGATTTCAACTTCGACGGCGTGGAACTCCGCTGGGATGTCGCCCAATCCATCAGCCTCGTCTTCGGTGACCTTACGTACTCCGCTGGCGCGTTCAACTACTACTACTGGCGCGACCCGTCTCGCTATGCCGTGATTGTCCGTGAACAGAACATGCGCGGTGCCGGTGTCGAAGTCGGCAACGAGAAGTATGGTAGCGGTAAGGTCTACATCGGTGCTTCCGAGAACAACGAGCATTCCATGGTCCTTTTCGGAACCTACTCTTATCCGCTTCTCAACCACGTGGACCAGCACCTCGTGATCACCCCGAGTGTGGACTGGCTGTTCGGCAAGGAAATCAGCCGTAGCCATACCTACGTCTTCGGCATGGAAATCGATTACACTAGAAGCTTGGAAAAAATGAACTACGGCGTGTACGCTGTTTGGGGCATCCATCCGTACAAGGGCAAGGGCGTTCACTCCTTCCTCCTGGAACCGAGCTTCAACTACGATTTCTTCAACCTTTCGGCAAATTTCTTCTACGCGATTGTCGACGAAGAGTATGATGCCGAAGTCCAGATCCTGACCGAAGACCAGTTGATGTTTGCCATCGAGCCCAGCTTCAATCTCCACAAGAAGTTCGCGCTTGGCGTTGGCTATGAATTCCATAACCACGACACCAACAAGGAAGATGACGAATACCACTTCCTCGGCCTCAACGCCTACCTGTACCCGACCCTGAAGACCGAACTGGTGTTCTGGTGCGGTTACAACTTCAGCGAAAAGATCGACACGGACTTCGCCATGGGTGTCAGCGCGAAGGCTAGCTTCTAGCCCGCGCCTGCAAGGCTTGTCTAGGGAATCCCGTGAGGATTAGGGCTCTAGATTCCATCCGGGGGTTGTTACTTCTGATAATGACCCTGGACCATTTCGGAAAGCCCATATCGCATTACTTATACCAGTGCTTCGGCTTCTTCAGTGCGGCCGAAGGCTTTTTTTTCTTGTCCGGCTTCGTCGGGATGCTCGCCGCTACGAGCAAGGGCATCAAGGACCCGAAGCAGACGTGGATGCGCTCCCGCGCGTTCAAGACGTGGCGCTACCACATGGCGACGCTTGTCGTGCTCTGCATTGCGGCCTGGTGCTTTATGCCGCGGGTGACGCATTTCTTCGATTCCCTCTACGCCCATCCCGTTGTCGGGGGCGTGTATAGCCTTGTCCTCGTGAACACGCCCGAATGGCTCGACGTGCTCCCGCTGTACGTGATATTCCTGCTTGCGGGTTCTTTCGTGTTCCCGCTGTTCGTGAAGGCGGCGCGCAAGCGTACGGTGCTGCTCTTGTGGCTGCCCTCGTTCTGCGTGTGGGTCGCCGCTCAGTTCGGGCTCCGCGACGCCTGCAACTCCATTTTTCCCTCATGGATTTACCACGGGTTCTTCGACCCCTTCGGCTGGCAGTTCGTGTACTTCTCGGGTGCCGCGACCGCTTCCTGGTGGCGCATCGCCAAACCGGGCAGGGCGGGGGAGGTCGTCAGGTCGCTCACGCCTGCGCTTGTCGTGGTCGCGGTCTTCTGCTTCCTCTGGTCGCACCAGTTTATCCCGCTCGGGCTTCCTTCCGAATTCTTCGTGAGCAAGGACCACGTGGGCCCGCTCCGTTTCGCGAACTTCTTCACGTTCATGCTGGTCATCTGCTGGATTGTCCGGCGTTTTCCCGACCTGCTGGACTTCCGCATGACGAACACGATGGGCAGGCATAGTCTCGACGTCTATACCGCGCAAATCGTGCTTGTCTACATCTGGATGGCCCTGCCCGGTTCCATCCGCTACCACGGGCCGTGGAACGTCCTTGTCCCGCTGGTTTCCTGCGTGTTGCTCTGGGCGCTCGCGAGGTTCCGCGAACCGCGCCGCCCGCTAAAATAGAAGCGCCGCCCGATAAAGTAAAACGATAAAGTAGAACGCATCGCGCGATAATATAAAACGCGTTTGTGCACAGCACATAAAAAAGCCCCGGCGCAGTGCCGAGGCTCTTTACAAATTCCGTCGTGTTTACAATTACTGACCGAGGAACTTCTTGCCGATGCCGAATTCATCCTTGTACTGGATGTAGTCGGGAACGAAGCCCTTGTCGAAGCTGAACGAAACGTTCAGGCCGCACTGGAATTCGTTCATCAGCTTGCCCTTTTCGCCAGCCTTCAGGTTCTGGCGCTTCTTTTCGATCTTTTCGTCGCCCTTCTTGCCCACGAGCACTTCGGCTTCGCACCAGCCGGTGCCGGCCTTGGCGTTCACGGACTTGCCGTCGGTAGAGACGAGTGTGATGTTTGCCGGGTCAAGAACGGTGTTGTTGCCGGTCGATGCCCAGAACAGCAGTTCGCCGCTCAGGGAGGTCGGGGTAATCTTGATGGTCGGGAGGGCCATCACGTAGCCCCACTTGTCCACGCGGTTCTTGCCGGACGGGTCGGGGATGTTTTCACCGAAGATGAGGAAGTAACCGCGGGTGCCCTTGCGGCTCTTGTTGAGCGCGGCCTTCACGTCGGCGTTTTCCGGAGCGATTTCGGCGATGCGGAGCAGGTAGTATTCGCAGACCACCGGGTCGGTTTCGTCGTTGGCTTCGGCGAGTGCAGGCGGAACGTAGAGGTTTTCGGCCTCGGTACGGAGGGTCTTCACGGCGGCTTCACCGGCGTTCATTCTCTTTGCGATGGAGAGGGCGGTGTCGATCTTGGCGAATGCCTGGAGGGTTGAACCATAGTCAAGGCCCTGCTGGGCGGCCTGCTGCTTACCGATGGTGGCGTAGCTCGTCACGAATTCTTCGATGACTTCGGGCTTCTGCACCTTGGAAATGTTGGAAGCTGCCTTGTCAAAATAGCCGCTGATGAGGTCGCTGTTGAGGTTGCTCTTGGCTTCGATGTTGGCACCGCGAACGAGAGCGAGCGTGAAATTGTCGTAAAATTCGTCAGAAACCTTGCCCTTTTTGAGAGCGTCCAGGTAGGAGTTGATGGCGTTCCTGTAGCGCTGGTTCTCCAGGTGTTCGTCGCCACGCTTTTCGTTGGCGCCCTTGCAGCCGGTAAGCGCGAAGGCCACCGACATGGCTAAAGTGGCAAGAAAAATTTTCTTCATTGGTTTAATCCTCGAGGATGAAGTTCAAAATAACCTAAAAACCCACGTTAAATGGGTTGAAGGTCTTCCGCATAATAATTTAAATAAATAAATTTGTCTTATATCACGTATGTTGGTAAATTTTTATTTGGAGTGTGTATAGGGAATGGATATTCTCGTTGTCAGCCCGGAAGCGGGTAACTGGCAGATTCCGAGTCCGCTCACGACGGCGGTCAATCGCCTTACCGACGCGTTCGCCCGCGCTGGAGTGAATGTTGTTACCTGTTCCCCGTTCTACAAGAACCATTTACAGAATTTGGATAGTTACAAGTGCGTGTTCCGCGGAGAGGAACGCATGCATGGCAAACCTTACGAAATCTGGAAGTCCGAAGACGACCCGCTCCATACTTACATATATAATGATGATTACTTTGGTCGTCCTTATGTTTACGGCCCGCCCAAGAGCATGCCGTATGGCGACAATCATCTGAGATTTGCCTTCCTCGCTTCGGCATGCCTGAGCTATGCCATCGATACTGGGACCCATTACCAGGCCATTCTCGGGCACGAATGGGGTGGCGCCCTGGCGGGCGCGCTCGCCCACAATACGTACAAGGATGAATTCGGCGACGTCCCGTTCTTCTTCACCGTCCACAACATTACATACGACTTCCACGTGAGGTCCGACGAAATTGAAAGGATCGGGCTTCCGCGCGACCGCTACAACATGGACGGTTACGAGTTCTGGGGCAAGGTGAGCCTCCTCAAGGCGGGCATCTGCTTTGCCGAAAAGGTGCTTTTCCCGTCGCCCGGTTACCGCGATGCGATGCTCAATACGAACCTGCCGGGCGGCCTGAGCGGCTTTTTGAACCACAATGCGGACAAGCTTATCGGCGTGCAGTTCGGCGTGAGTTACAAGGTCTGGGACTTCAATCGCGACGAACACCTCCCCATCAAGGAGGCGAAACGCAGGGCCAGGCTCCACTTGCAGGAATCTTTCCACGTGGACTTCGGGTCGAAGCTCGTCCTCTACGTGCATCTCGACGACGAAGCGGGCAACACTTCCGAGACGCTTGCGACCATCCTCGCCGACATTACCAAGCAGGACGTGTTCATCATCGTGGGCATTTCGCCCGAAGATCCGGAATGGAACTTCTACCAGGACGTGTCGAAGCAGTATCCGGATATCATGCACGTGCAGCCTCTCGACAAGGAAACCGAGAACGTGAAGCCGTTGAAGGAAGTCCTTGCCGGTTCTGATATTTTGTTCGCAGCGAACCTGCGTGAGCCGTCCACCTCGATTATCCTCAAGGCGCTCGCCTGCGGAACGCTCCCGCTCACGGGAATCAATGTCGGCGTGGCGAGCATGCTGAGCGACTACGCCCCGGAGACGGCCGGTTGCGCGAACGCGTTCCTCGTCGAAGACGAAAATGCTCCGCACCAGATGTTGCGCCGCTTAAAGGATGCGCTCCACGTGTACAGGAACGAAGTCGCCGACTGGGACAAGGCGGTAGTGAACGCGTACAGCGGTTTTCATTACGAATGGGCCCGCACAATTTCAAAATATTTGCTAATATTGGGCGAACTGGGACTTTAGCTCAATTGGTTAGAGCAGCGGACTCATAACCCGCGGGTTCCGGGTTCAAGTCCCGGAGGTCCCACGAAAGGCTTGCAACTGTAACGGTTGCGAGCCTTTTTGTTTGTTCGGATTTTGTTAAGTCGACTGCAATGCAGGGGTGCCGGTCCGACCTCAGCGGCTGATGGTCTTGATCTCGCCGCGCCTTACGCGCTCTTCGCTGTAGGGGTCGATGTGCACCAAAGCGTCGACGACATTCTCGCCGGCGTCGATAAGCCTGCGTTCTACTTCTTCGGCGAGGTCGTGCGCCGCAAGGAGCGACATCTCGGCCGGGACCACCACGTGCAGGTCCACGTGCAGGTCCGAGCCCACGTAGCGCGAGCGGAACCCGTGGATGCTGATGACGTTCGGGCAGGCGAGAGCAACCTCTTTCAGTTTTCGGGCCACGTCTTCGGATGCGCCGACGTCAGCCACCTGGTGTATTCCGGGCCATGCGATTTCGAAGCCCGAATGCAGGATGAACGCCGAGACGATGATGGCGCCTACCGAGTCCGCGAACCAGAACTGCGGCATGGCGATCCCGAAGACGACTGCAATCAGTACCGGAATGGAACTGTAGGCGTCGCTTCTGTGGTGCCATGCGTTGGCCTCGAGCGCCTGGCTCCGGATGGCGCGGCCCTTGGCGCGCGTGTAGCGGAAAAGCGCTTCCTTGATGACGATGGAAAGTGCCGCCATGACGGCCGCGATCCATTCGGGCCTCGACTGCACTCCGTCCTTGAGCGATATGATGGCGTTATAGCCGAGCCCTATGCCCACGGCGCATACCGCAAGCCCGATGCCCACCGTGATGAGCGTCTCGAAGCGCCGGTGCCCGTAGGGGTGTTCCGCATCCGGAGGCGAGTTCCAGAATTTCGACCCCACGATAATCGCGATGTCGGTAATGAAGTCCGATGCGCTGTGGATAGCGTCGGCGACAAGCGCCTGCGACCCGCCGAAATAGCCCGCAAAGAACTTGCCCACCGAGAGCGCGGCATTCCAGCCGAGCCCTATCCAGGTCACTTTGCGGACATCGCCGCCATTGTCCTTTTTGCGAACGCGAGTCATTGCCCCTCAAACTAGCAAAAAAGCCTATCCGGTGCAACCATGCGGCAAAGCCGTGCATCTAAAGAGTATAAAAACAGTTTGGCACTTTCTATTTTTAGGTCGCACTTATGAAGAAGTTCTTGAAAAAGTTTTTGAAATTGCTTGTCGTCGTGGCCGTCCTCGGGGGCGCCGCCTACGGCGTGAAATTCTTCTTCTTTACGGAGAAGGTGAGCGATGCCGCGGGCCCGCTCGTGAGCGCCAAGGTGACGCTCGCCACGATTTCCACCACCATATCGGCTACGGGTACGCTCGAACCGGTCGACCAGGTGGAAGTGGGTACGCAGGTCTCGGGCGATATCAGCAAGATTTTCGTGGATTTCAATTCCAAGGTAAAGAAGGGCCAGGTCATCGCGGAACTGGACAAGTCCAAGCTCAAGGCGACGCTCACTCAGGCCGAAATCGCCTACAGGTCGGCGGAAAACGACTACAAGTACAAGGAATCCACCTACAACCGCGTGAAGAAACTTTCCGAGAGCAACGCCGCGAGCGCGGTGGATCTCGAAACGGCGGAATACAACATGAACGCCGCGAAACTTTCCATGGAGCGCAGCAAGAACGAGGTCGCGCAGGCCAGGTTGAACCTGAGCTATGCGACTATCAAGAGCCCGATTGAAGGCGTGGTCCTGAAGCGCGCCGTAGAAGTGGGCCAGACGGTGGCCGCCTCCATGAGCACCCCGACATTGTTCGTCATCGCGAAGGACCTGAGCCAGATGAAGGTGATGGCCGACGTGGACGAAGCCGATATCGGCCAGGTGAAGGCCGGACAGAAGGTCACGTTTACGGTCGACGCCTTCCAGGGCGAAACGTTCAACGGCTCCGTGCAGGAGGTTCGCCTGAACCCGACGACCACGAGCAACGTGGTGACCTACACGGTGGTGATTACTGCCGACAATCCTGAACAGAAACTCCTGCCCGGTATGACGGCCACGTGCACCATCGTCACGAAGGAAGTGGTCGATGCGATTGCCATTCCCGTGAAGGCTCTCAAGTTCAGCCCCGCCGAAGGCACGCCGATGTTGAACCCGAAGGATTTCCCGCGCCCGCCGATGGGTGAACGCCCGAAGTTCGACAAGGACGGCGATTTCCCGCCTCCGCCTCCCGATATGGGTGCAGGTGGTCCTCCGGGCGGTCCGGGCGGATTCGGCCCGCCGGGTGGCAAGGGTTCGAAGAAGAAGGGCCATCGCCCGAAACTCACGGGCAATCACGTGTGGGTCAGCATCGACGGCAAGGCGGCCCCGCGTCCGGTCAAGATCGGTATCAGCGATGGCGTGAACGTCGAAATCTTGAAGGGCCTCAGCGTGGGTGATTCCGTCGTGGTGAGCCAGGAAACAATAAGTTCGGGTTCGACCACCGAGAAGTCGAAGGCTTCGAGCCCGTTTATGCCCAGCCGACCGGGAAAGAAAAAGAGATAGCATTGGATCGCGGGTCTATACCCGCGATTTTCATTTTTTAGCGTACCGCACGAAGGCGAACCGCTTGCTGTCGGGGGCCCAGGAGTTCACGTTGATGGTTCCCTGGCCGCCGAAAAGTTTCAGGATAGTGCGCGGTTGGCTCCAACCGGTTTCGTCGTTGCCGGTCATCAGGCGTAATTCCACGTTCTTGTTGGGCACGTGTTCGCCGGGGCGCACGTCGCGCTCGTGGTAGGCGAGCATCACGACTTTCGTGCGGTCGGGCGAAATGTGCGGGAACCAGGTGTTCCAATGAGCGTCGAACGTCATCTGCGTCTGCTCGGAACCGTCGGCCCTCATGCGCCATGCCTGCATGCGGCCCGTGCGCACCGAGTTGAACCAGATGTATTCTCCGTCGCAGTCGTATTCCGGGCCGTCATTCAATCCGAATGCGGTCGTAAGCTGCTTCTCGTTTCCGCCTACGGCGGGGATGGTGTAGACGTCGTATTCTCCGTTGCGTTCGGCGCAGTACGCGAGTGTCATGCCGTCTGCCGTGATGCCGTGGAGGTAGCTCGGGGCGAGCGGCGTTATGAGTTCCGGCATGCGACCGTCGAAGAAAATCTTGTAAATGCGCGAAAGCCCGTCTTCCCTGGTGTGGTGGCTTACATAGAGGCCCGAACCGTCCGGGTCGAGAACGTGGTCGTTGTTGCAGTTGTCGACGAAGTGGCTTGGCACCTCGGCTACCGCGCCTGTCGCGATTTCGATTTTGTAGATGCGGCCTTCGCTATTGTAAGTGAGGAACTTCCCGTCGGCGCTCCAGTTGGGCGCCTCGATGACCCTGTCGAATTCCTTGAGCAGTTTTGATTCACCGGTTTCGATGTCAAAAATTTCGAGGAACGACTTGTCGCCGGAGCGGTCCCACACCTGGGCGGGAGAGAGCTCGAAGGGGAAGCTCACGCCCCATGCGGCCCGGAGGCCATCCATCTGCGTCATTATCTGCATGGTCTTCGCGTGCGGCATTTCGGGGCATTCCTTGAGTCCCTTCTCGAGGGCGGCCTTGCAGCCGAGTACTTCGTATTCGTAGCAGTTCTCGATGCAGGGCGGCTTCACGGATTCCATAAGCGTTCCGGCGACATCGAACAGCTGGATTTCCACCATGTCGTTGAGGTTCTGCACGCGGATAAAGCCCTCGGTTCCGTAGATTACGCCTTCGTTCTTGAGCGGTGACACCATCGAGGTCTTGAGGTGAGCGACTTGCCCGTTGGCATACTCCAAATCGATCCAGTCCGTCGCATCCACGCCCGTATGGAACTTGACGCACCTGGTATTCGTCTGCACGATGTGATTCGCAATGCCGCCGATTTCTTCGTCCGTCAAGAAGATGTCCGCAAACGTCAGGCTGTAAATTCCCAGGTCGAGCAGCGCGCCGCCCGCAAGGGCGGGGTTCTTCAAGCGTTCGATATGCGAAAGCGGCATGGAGAAGTCCGCCTCCACGCTTTCGACCATGCCGATTTTCCTGGCGGCAATCCAGTCTTTCACCATCTGCACCGCAGGCAAGAACCGGGTCCACATCGCCTCGCTCAGGAACACGCCTTTCTCTTCGGCGAGCGCAACCACTTCCGATGCCATCAGCGCGTTTGCGGTGAAAGCCTTTTCTACGAGCAGGTTCTTATTGTGTTTTAGACAAAGTAATGCGTTGCTGTAGTGTTCGGAATGCGGAGTCGCGATGTAGATCAAGTCTACATCCGGGTCTTGTGCGAGTTCCTCGTAACTGCCGTATGCGCGGTTGAACCCGTATTCGGCGGCGAACTTCTGTGCCTTCTCGAGCGAGCGTGACGCGACCGCGTACGCCTCTACGCCCATGCCGCTCTTTTCAAGTTTTTTGACTGCGGCGGCCATCTTAGTTGCGATATGGCCACACCCGAGAATTGCGAACTTTAAAACCTTCATTTCTGGTTCCTTTTTTTTCAAAACTACTTTTTTTGGGGCGCATTGGCGGCATTTCCTCCATATAATTGGACTCCAATGTAAACAGTTTATTTCTACATTTCGGTTCGGATGACTGATATCGAAGAGTTGGAAGACTACGAGGTACGCATTGGTTCGTTCAATGGACCGATGGATTTGCTCGTGTACTTGGTCCAGAAGAAGGAAATGTCTTTGGACCAGATTCCCATTGCGGAAATCGCCGACGACTTCCTCGCCTGGGTCAACAAGATCGGGGTGACCGACCTTTCGAAGGCGGGCGACTTCCTCTATATGGCGAGCCGCCTGATGGCCCTCAAGGTGCAGGAACTTCTCCCTGCCGAGGAACGCGATCCCGAACTCGTCGAAGAATACAATGCCGACCGCGAAAAACTCATGCAGGAAATGCTCGAGTACCAGCGCTACAAGCAGGTCGCGGGCGGTTTGCAGGAAATGGAAGGCAAGAACTTCGGTACCTACAGCCGAGGCCGCCTCGAAAAGACGCAGACCGATGAGGATACCCTCGCCGATGCGAACATCTGGCAGCTTTTCCGTGCCTACCAGAAGAGCCTCAAGACCAAGATTTCAGATACGGTCCACCATATCGAACTCGATTACGTGACCATCCAGGACCGCCAACAGGCGATAAACAACTACCTGAGCGTGAACGGACGTGCGCTGTTCGAGGACTTGCTCGACAACGACAGCCACCCGATTGTCGCCGCCGTGACGTTCATGGCCCTCCTGGAAATGATAAAGACCGACGACGTGGTATTCCGCCAGAGCGAACTCTTCGGCCCCATCTGGATTTACCGCAAGAAGAACAATGCGGAATATGCCGACGAGATGGCGCGCGAGACGGTGTTCTTCTCGAAGGACCCGGATGTGAAACCCGGCCTCGTGGAAGAAATCCGCAATATGGCTTTGGCCCGCTCGCAGGCGGGCAGCGTGGGCGATATCGCCGCCGTGATGAAGGAAGCCGTGCTCTGGACTACGCGCGGCAGGGACGTGACCGAAGACGACCTGCAGGCCATGCTCGAAGGCCGCGAAGACTTGAGCGAAGTCCAGGAGAATCCGTTCGCCGAGATGATGCGCGAAGACGAAGCCGCCGAAGCGGCGATGTCGAACGCCCCGGCCGAGGCGGTACCTGGCGAAACCGCACCTGATGCCGCGCCGGCAGAATCGGCTGTGCCTGAATCCGCTCCGATGGAGTCTGCGCCGGCTGAAGCTCCGGCAGAAGCTGCCGCAGTTGCTGCTGAAACTGCGCCGGCAGAAAATGCGCAGCCCGAAGAGGCGATGCCTGAAGCGGTACCCGTCGAGGAACCCGCCGTTGAGGAGCCGACTCCTGCCGAAGAAACTGCTCCTGTTGAGGAATCTGTTTCTGATGAGAAATCTGTTCCAGCCGCAGAAAAGCAGATGAGCGACGAGGAGTTCGAAGAATTCATGAAGAAGGCCCAGGCGTTCTACTCTGGCCAGGCCGAGGAAGATTCCTCAAAAGAAAACATCGCCGAAGATTCCGGCGATGATGATGACGATTTCCCGTCTTTGGAAGTCCATTCCGGCGACGACTAGGCCGCCCGAAACAAACTAATCCCAGTTGATGCTTGGCGGAGGATCTTTCAGATCCTTGTTCTGCTTTGCCGCCTCGAATTTCTTTTCCAGAAGTTCCGCGCGGTTTTTCTGCGCTTCCTTCGCTGCCGCGAACTTCGCTTCCAAATCGGAGGAACGGGATTTCTGTTCTTTCAGGAAGTCGTCGAAGGACTTGACTTCCTTCTTGTATTCCTTGTGCGAAAGGACTTCGCCGGTATCGGCGTCCACCACAATTTCGCCCTTGCACATGGGGCATTCGATGGTAAGGGTCCTGACGGCCATGTGAACCTCCTAGTCCCTGCGCCCGCCGATAAGGCCTGCGCGGTATGCCCAGTAGAGCAACTGGAGGATCGAGCTGATGGCGGCTGCCACGTAGGTGAGGCCAGCGGCGAAGAGCACGCCCGAAACGGTATTGTATTCGCGACCCTGCGCCACCACGTCCATGCGGGCGAGCGCCTTCTTCGCGCGGCTGGAGGCGTCGAATTCAACGGGAACGGTCACGAGGGTGAAAATCGTAGTGAGGGCGAACAGGAGCACGCCGATGATGGCGACAGGCTGGCCGATAGCCTTCCCGAGGCCCATGAGCATGATGCCGATAATCACGAGCCACGGCCCGAGCGTGCTGCCCACGTTGGCGGCGGGAACGATCATCGAACGCAGCCACATCGGGAAGTAACCCTGTGCGTGCTGGATGGCATGCCCCACTTCGTGTGCGGCGACACCCGCGGCGCTTGCGTTGCGCCCGTAGTAGACTTCCTTCGAGAGGTTGAGCGTCTTGTTCAGCGGGTTGTAGTGGTCCGAGAGGAATCCCTGGTGCATCAGGACCTTCACGTCGGTAATGCCCGCGTCCATGAGAATTGCCTTAGCCACGTCGGCTCCGGTGAGGCCGCTCGAAATGTTCACTTTCTGCCCGGCGTTGAAGCGGGTCTTGACGAGCAGGGAAACGCCACCCGAGAGGGCGAGCGTCACGATGAGAATCATCATGTATAAAGGATCAAAGTACATCTGTATTTCCTCGATAAGATATTTTACATCATAAATGTATAAAAACAAAGCCGGAAAGGAAAGCATCCTATCCGGCGTATTCGCATTCCGTCACGAAAAGCCTAGTTACATGTCGCCCATGTCTATCTTCGCCTTGTCGCGGATGTGAGTCAGCAAAAGTCCGATAACCAGGTATACGATAGCCTGGACGGCGAGCTTGTATAGCTTGGGCGCTACGTCGTAGATGTCGGCGCCCATCTGCTCGATGGAAAGCCAGGCGGGAACGGCGAACGTGCTCGGGAGTATGTACGAAATCGCCGCCATCCAGCGGGGCATCAGGTAGGTGGGCCAACTGAAGTTCGCGAGGAACAATACCGGGATGGACAAGTACAGGAACAACTGCATGCTTGTTTCGCGACGCAGGAATATCTGCGAGATGACCATACCGAAGTTGATGACGGAGGCGAGGAATACGATCGAGAAAACGACCATGGGCAAAAGCTCGCCACGACGCGGGAAGTCGAATATGTTATAGACGATGCAGTGGTAGAACAGGATAAAGGTGCAGTAGTGGACGAAGAAGGCCAGCGAACGACCGAAATAGCGGTATTCCGCAGTCTCGTTCTCGACGGGGCTATCGCGGAACTTCTTGCGGAAGCGCCTGTGGGCACGCGAGCCGCCCAGCACGCAGATGCCGATGATGAGCGACTGCTGCAGGATTACGACAAGTACGCTGGGCACCACATAGTTGGCGTAGCCGCCGGTACTGTTGAATAGCGTCTGGATGCTGATGGGGATGGGGTCGCGCATGGCAATCGCCTTTGCCGACGGGACCTTCTTTTCCAGGGCAATCTGCTTGACCTTGTTTGTTGCTCCCACTGTCAGCGCGCAGGTGGAGAACGCGGTGCCGATTGCGCCATGGAACATCACGTAGGCGCCGTGCGTAAAGATGTTTACCGTCACCTGGTGCTTGCCGCGGATATTCTTCTCCATGTCTTCGGGAATGACCATGAATCCGTAAATCTCGTCGCGGGCCATCGCCGCCTCGGCCTCTTGCATGTCGGTGTAAATCGATTTCACCTCGATCTGCTGCGCCGCCGACGCCATGCGGGTAAGGTCGCGGGACATGGCCGTATTGTCGAGGTCGACAACCGCCACGGGTACCTTGGTCACCGTCTGGTGGATGTAAGGAACCGGATAGTAGAACGCGTAGATGACACCAGCCACTACGAGCAGGAGCACTGCGGCAGGGTCCGTGTAGATGAGCTTCCATTCGGCGAAGGCTACTTTCAGGAGGCGCTTTATCATGCTTGTGCCTCCAGTTTTGCGGCTTCTTCGCGCTTGGTTTCCAGGCGCACATGCTGCTTCCAGCGCATCGACATGAGGAACGCTCCGAGAATGTTCCAGAATATCGCCATCGCTATAAGGATTTCCATGCTATGCCATGTAGATGCCATATCCACATCGCCAAGCATCATTGTCGACTGGATCATGAGCACGTGGGTGAGCGGCAAGATAAACGCGAAGCAGCGTACGGCAAAGGGCATCGCCATCACGGGGAAGGTCTGGCCGGCGAATGCGAAGGCCGGGCTTCCGATAATGCCCGCGGCACCGGTCGCTATTCTCATCAGGCCGAATACGCCCACAAATACGATACCCGCACCGGAGCACGCCGCGATCATGAACAATTGCGCTGCGGCCGTCATCACGAATTCTTCGAAAGAAAGCGGGGCTAGCAACCTGTGGCAGTAGGCGTAGCAGCCGAGGGATTCAAGCCAGAGGATGATGTTCATCGGGAACACGCTTGCAAACCAGAGCGTAAGCCTGGAACCGCCCGCATAGCCGATCATCTCCTTTACGCGGTGGTCGCGAAGCGGGTAAGATGCCACATACGCGCCGACAATCATCGCCGCAAGGTGGAAAATCGCCGTCACGAGCCCGAGAACGAGGAATCCTTGGTAATTGCTCTTCTGGTTTCCGACCGAATGGATCTGCACCTTCACGGGGTCTTCCATCTGGGCGGTAAACATCTCGCTACCCACCGCGGCCAGCACGGAACGAATTTCCTTGGTCGCGAACATGTTGGTGAGGTAGTTCTGCCCGCTGGAATACACGGGAATTACAGGAGCTTCCAGACGGAGCGCGCGCCGTTCCATATCGTTGGGGAACACGATAAACGCCTGGATTTCGCCCCGGATGACGGCATGCTCGCATTCGCCCATGTCGGCACACGCCATCTTTATATTGAGCACGGGGCTCGAACGCAGTTTCGATTCGAGCTTGTCGGCAAGCTGGCTGTTGTCTTGCTTGACAACCCCGATGGGCACGTGCTGCACGATTTCCGAGGAGAACATCCCCATCGTGAAAAGGGATACGCAGATAGGCAACACCGTAAGAATCATCCACAGCACGACGTTGTGGCTGAAGTAGATTTTACGGACGGTTTTTAAAAGGCCATTCAAAACCATGGCGCGACCGGGTTACTTGATGGAATCGACGGACAACAGGACGCTCATGCCGGGCCTGAGATTTTCGACCTTCTGCGAGGGGCGCAGGCGAACTTCGAATGTCTTGAGGTCGAAACCGCCGCTTTCCTTGCTGCTGCGCCAGGTGGCATAGTCGCCCACGGAGGCGATGTAGCTCACTTCCATTTCGACATCCTTGTCGAGCGCAGGAATGTGCATCGTAAACTTCTTGCCCTTGGAAACATTCTTGAGCATATCTTCGCGCAGGTGGAACACCGCCCAGGCATCGTTCAGGTCGGTCACCGCGATTACCGGCATGCCGGAACCGACGACTTCGCCTTCTTCGGCGAGCTTCAGGGAGACTTCGCCGCTGATGGGGCTACGGATCTTGGTTTCTTCGAGGTAGGCGTCCACTTCGGCGGTGGCGCCCTTGGCCTGGAGCACGAGGGCGTTTGCCGCTGCCTTGTCTTCGCTGCGGGCGCCGGCGACGGCCTGGTTGTACTGGGCCTTCGCCGCATCGGCGGCGGACTGGCTGGCCTTCATCTGGGTTTCGGCTTCGTCGCGCTTCTGGAGCGGGAGCACGCCTTCGTTAAAGAGTTTCTGCACGCGGTCGTAGGTGTTCTTCGCGAGCGTCGCCGCATCCTGAGCGCGGTCGGCCATCGCCTTGAGGGCGGTAATGTCTTCGCTGCGGGCACCGTTGCGGGCCTTGCTCGCCTGGGCGCGTGCTGCACCGAGGGCGCCCTGGGCCTGCATCTTCTTGGCTTCAATTTCCGGGCTGCTGATGATGGCGACGATGGAATCCTTCATTACCATGTCGCCCTCGTGCACGAACAGGCGTTCGATGCGGCCGGGGACCTTCCCGGCCACGAGCACGCGCCGTGCTTCCATTTGGCCTTGCAAGAACTGCTCGCGGGGCGCCGTTGCGAACTTTTGCAACTCCATCACGCCCAAAATGACGAGCGCGACCAGCCCTGCGACAATGATAATTTTACCGAGTGTCTTAAGCACGTTCATTACTTTGCCTCCGTTTTTTCAGCCGAAGTTTCTTTTTGTGCGGAATCCGCGGTTTTTGCCGCATCCGTCTGGTTCGCCGGTTCCTGTGCCGGCGCTTCTGTCGCTACCTGCTGTTCGGCAGGGGTAGCCGTATTTCCGTTTGCCGTGCTGTCGGCGGGTGTCGCTGCTGCGCTATCGGCCGGGACGTCGGTCTCGATCGTATTTTCGGTAGCCGCGGGTGCTTCGACGGGCTTTGCCTTGCCCATCAGGGAACCGGCGGATTCGATTTCACCGGCTGCTTCCAGCAGGCCGAGCCATGCGACAACGGCGTCGTAATGAGCCTTCAAATCGGCAACTTGCAGGCGAGAAAGGGAAAGTTCTGCGTCCACCACGTCGAGGCCGGTTGCAAGGCCCGCTTCGTATGCGCGGGTCTGGCTGCGGAGCGCTTCGTCGGCGAGTTCACGCGTTTTCACGAGGCTCGTGAGGCGGCTTTTGGCGTGTTCCATTTCGCGCCAGCGCTTTTCGACGAGCAGGTTGATGTTGTCGAGAGTCTGTTCTTCCTTGCTGGCGAGGGAGCGTTCCATCGCCTTTGCGGAACTCACCTTCGCGCGGGATTCCGCACCGCCTAAAATCGGGAGGTCCCACTGCGCTTTTGCGCCGACGGCCCATTCGGGCTCGAGAATGGTCAAGTCTTTCGTATAGAGTTCGCGGTAGCCGAACAATGCGACGGTCGGGAACCAGTCGGCACGCGCTGCGCGCACGGCGTCGTGACTGCGCTTGCGTTCCGTACGGAGCTGCCTGAGCCCCGGGTGCTTTTCGCGGGCCATCTGCTTGAATTCTTCCAGGCTACGGTCGAGTTCGGGCGCTTCCACCGGCGTCGTCGCCGAAATGCTCGTGTCGGTGTGGAGCAGGCTTGCGAGCGCCATGCGGGCAAGCGACTGGTCACGCAGGGCGTCTTCGAGGGCGTTCTGCGCCTCGGCCAGCGCGACTTCGGCACGCAGGCGTTCCGCCTTGCTTATCTGGCCGCCTTCTTCCAGCTTTTTGGAACGTTCCAAATGCTCTTCCAGGTTCGTCATCGTGGTTTGGCGGAGCACCGTGAGTTCTTCGGCCAGGCGCAGCATGAAGTATTTCGTGGTGACATCCATCAGGATGGCATTTTGCGCCATGTCGAATTCAGCCTTGCGGGCGTTCACGTTCTCTTTTGCCGCATCGTAGGCGGAATAAATCTTGAGGCCGGTGAAAATGGGCCAAACGACGGTCACGCGAGCGTTAAAGAACACGTCATCCTGCACTTTCATGCCGAAATCGCTTTCTTCGATTTTCTTTTTGGCGGCATCGCTGTAGCTATCCGCAGCCTGCTGGGCAAGGGTATTCACCTTGTTGCTTCCCATGACGCCGCTCCGGATTTCATCGGCCCTCTGGTCCACCATGCTTTTGGCGGTTGCCTCGTCGAGCCCTGCGGCCATAGCCTGCTTCACGGCATCGTTATAGGCGCTTGTATAAGCCATGTCGTATGCGGAAAGGTACGCCTTGGAATAGGCGGATGCACCGGCAACTTCGCTCAATGGGCCCTGCATTTTAGAAAGGTCGATCGTTATGGGGTCATTGATCTTCGTGACGCTTGCCGAAAGGGAAACTTTGGGCAAAAAGCGCGAACGGGCTTCAACCCGGCCGCTTTCGGCCATTTCGACTTTAGCCTTTTCGGCTTTAATCTGGGAATTGTTGGATTTCGCCATGTCGATGGCTTCCTGCAGAGTCAGCGGGGAGGCCACGGCCAAAGCGCCCAACGAAACAATGTAAAGCAAGCACTTTTTCATAGCAATAAAAAGATACAATTTTTGTAAAGTTCGGGCAATGCCGTTCATCCTGCTGTTTGTGCAAATTATCCGTTTCTCTGTATACAGACAAAGGTGCGTGCTAGCGGGCTAGCGCTATGGGGGCCTGGCGACTGTGAGCGTGTATACAAAAAGGAACCCGTTTGTGCGGGTTCCTTCCAATGTTATAAAGAGCTTGCTATTCCGGATTAGAGCTTGCCCGGAGTCGGATAGTCGACCTTCCAGGCCTTGGCTTCGTAGCCCATGGTGGTGTTGTCTATGCGGTGCAGGCTGAATCCGAGACCGTCCGCTTCGGCGAGGCCTTCCCAGTTGTCGGAATAGAGCGTCGCGTCGTGCCAGACATAGAAGTATTTGGTAATTCCTTCTACCGTTTCCTTGGAGAAGGGTTCCTTGACCGCAATCGTTTCACCGCGGTTCGAAAGTTTGCCCTTGTAGGTCACAATCTGTACGTCGGCAGGAATCGAGTAGGTGCTGCGGACGAAATCAGCGTTCCAGGTGGTAATACCGAATGCCTGCATGTCCACATCTTCGAGTGTTTCAGGAATCAGGAGCAAAAGGCCCTTTGCGGGGATGGTCATGCTCGAAAATTCCATGTTGATACCTTCAACCTTCCATCCCTTTTGCACGGAAGCGCTGTAGAGGGTGACGGCGGCGTCCGAACCGTTCACGATTTCCATGAATTCGAACGGGACCGTGGTATTGGCGGTAGCCGGATGGTAGTTGATTTCGTTGATGTAGAGGGAGCCTACCAGGAGGGCGGAGTTCTTTTCGCCGGGGGTCGCCGTGGCCAGCGGACCCTGGGTGGTGGAACCGTCACTCAGGTCAACGACACCGCTCGTCGCGGTCGTTGCGGGCACCCAGATGCTCGATTCGTCGCCTTCCTGCGGGCCGCGCAGGTAGAATTCGCCGCCATCGGGAGCGACAATCAGTGTATCGTCAAACGCCGTGTTGGCTTCGAGAACGAGGTAGCCCTTCGCAGGCACGGTTCCACTCTTGATGCTGAGCGTCTGGTCACGGCGCTTGATTTCGACCAGCCAGCCCGTAATGTCGACGGGCTGATCACCTGCGTTGTAGACTTCGATCCAGGAATCTTCGCCGGCCTTGTACGGCTTGATTTCGTTGATGCGGACGTTCGTCGGGGCAACCCACTGGTCACCGCCTACGCCCGGAGTGCCGCCGTCGGCCTTGCTTGCCGCCCAGGAATTGGGCTGGGCAGCGTTGCCGCCCACGTACACGAGGGAACGGCCCTTGCCGTCGGCCAGGCTCGGCCAAGGAGGTTCGTTACTGAAGGCGCAGCTCACGTCACCTTCACCCTGGACCTTCACGTTGACCACGTCGCCTTCGTTGAAGAGCTTTACGTTCTGGGCATCATCCCACGGTCCAAAGAGCCTTCCGGCAAATGTCGGGTAGGCTTTCTTGAATTCGGTGGGGTCGTTTGTGACGACCACGTATTCACCCTTCTTGAGGGGCTCTGCCGGGAATGTGTAATCGACGGCGCCGCTCAAGTGAAGGAAGAAGTTCTGCATGTTGTCCATGTCCATGCCGCCCGCAATGTAGATTTCAATCCATTCGAGCTTGGAATCCTTTGCGTGGTACATGATTTCGGAGCAGGCCATCTGCGGAGGAGCGTCGTTGGACAAGGAAGAACTGGACTTCGGCAAGGATGCGCTGCTTCCGGGATTGGCGCCGCTGCTACCAGGGATGCCATCGCTGCTATCGGGATTTCCCGCGCTGTTCGGTTCCGAGGCAGAACTGTCGGGGTCTACGGAAGAAGAACCTTTATCGCATGCGGAGAATGCTCCGAGCATCGAGATTAAGGTTCCGGTCAAAAGCCACTTTTTCATGTTCATAAGGGCCATCCTTTTTGAGGTTTTACGCTCTGTAATAAAAATCCTAGAAGTTCCCGGCCAGTTTTGTCCAGTAGGGGGACTTGAATCGGCGCGGATTCTCGTAAACTCGTTTCCATTCGGCTGCCGCATTACCGAATTTAGAAAATGCGGAGTGCTTGAGGTTCAAAAATCTTATCAGGTCGAACATCCAGTAAGGAACCTGTGAGCAGGGGCACTTTAATTCGAGCACGGCGTCCATTCCCGGCTGGAAGAAGCGGGGAAGGCCTGTCGAATGCATGTAGTGCGGGTCCACCGTGTAGTCGAAACCGTTCTCTTCGCGGAAGCGCATGCCCGTATCGATGGTGACGCGGGAATATTCCTCGCGGAGCCCGAACCAGGCGCGACGCTTGTACTGCGTCAAAAGGCGCGGGTGGGCGTTGTGGAGTTCCGTCTTGTACAAGAAATCCTTCAGGTACATGCGGTCCTTGTCTGTTTTGCAGGGCCATTCCTCGGGCTTCATGTGCCAGACTTCGCCCGGGTTGATTCCCTTGATGGTGGCGCGGCTCTTGTAACAGATGCTCCTGATTTTGCGCTTCACCTCGAAATGGAACGTACCGTCCTGTGCGGGGTGTTCCCCGTAGGTACGGATGCGCATGTTGAAACGGTCCAAAAGCTGCTTCTTTTTCCAGCCCAGGAACGTCCACTTCGGGGAGTCCAGGTACAGGTTCGTAATCCAGTAGAAACCGCCCGGAGTAATCTTGGAATAGTAGTCCTCTTCGCAGTACGGGGCAAGGAAAGCACCGATCCGGTCCGCCCATTCGACGGGGATGTGGTACTTGAGCTCGAAACGTTCGAGAAGACTAAAACCGCGGGCTTCCGCCATATTACTTCAGCCCCTCGCGAAGATGGTTCACGACGCCTTCGCGTGCAAGAATGCCAGCATAGTTGAGCAGTTCGAGATAGCGGGCGAAAATATCGTATTCGAGCTTGACCGCCTTCATGTCGCTTTCGAGCGCACTTTCCTTGGCACGCAGGAGCAGCAGCGGGTCGGAACCGGCATTGCGGGCGAACTGTTCCATGAACCCGCTCGCGCCCACCTGTTCCACGAATTCCTTCTGCACCTTCCACTGGCCAATCAGCGCGAGCACTTCTTCGGTGAGGCGCGCCACCTTCTGGTTAATGTCACGCACGTCGGCGAGATAGTCGCTCTCGGCATCGAGCTTGGCCACCTGGAGCTTGAGGTCGGAATCTTTACCGCTATCGAAGAACGGCAGGCGGAAAGCGAGGTTCACGAAGAACTTGTCGGCAGTTTTCCTGTTGTCCTTGTCCGGGACAAGCACGTTGGCAAGGCCCTTGCAGTTAAGCGCGGTCTCGCAACCTGTCTGTTTCTTGAACTCGTCTACGTAATCCGCGTAGGCACCCGTACCAAAGACATCCGTTGCGTCCAGGTCCTTGTACTTTTCCATCCGGGATTCGATCTGCAGGGAGTAGCCGATGCCGATATGCGAGATGTAGTCGCGGCCCTTGCTCACGTCCTGCTTGGCCTGCGCCACTTCGCTGTCGCGCTTGCCGCGGGCCATCGCCACCAGCGGGAAGTTCTCGTTCACTTCTACGCCGTTCGAGAGGATCTGGGCAAGTTCATCCATCGTCGGGAGGAACGAGGAATCCAGATCGACGCCATCGAAATCGGGCACCCAGATCTTCATCTTGAGTTCCGCATCGCGGAGTGCAGTGCTGTCCGAAAGCAGATCAGCCTTGATGGACGCGCTTTTCTCGAGCGTGCTCATCAGGTCTTCGGCATTGAACGTCGCCGAACCGGACTTGAGGTGCAGAACCTCGATGCGGTCGGTGTTCACCTGCAACAGCTGCTTGTTGATTTCGTTGATTTTTTTGCGCATCACGTAGCGCACGCCACGTTCGTAGCGGTCGTAGAGCAACAGCGAACGTTCCACGCCAAAGCGGGCCTTTTCGTAGTCTCTTACGGCATCGGCACGTTCCTTGTCGGCAGCACTTTCGCCGAACGTCTTGGGGCTCATGCGGAGTTCAAAATCGTGTTTGGCAAAACTGAAACCGTCCAGCTGGTAACGGAGTTCCAGCTTGTCCCAAAGTTTCGTGCTCCTGCCGGAAGCAGTTGCCTCGGAACGCTTTTGTGCCGCCTCGTAACGGGGGTCGCTTTGTGCGGACTGGACGAGCCTGTCCCAAGTGAGCGGGCCTGCGAATACTGCCACCGAAAGGATGGCAGGGATGGCTGCGATACGCTTCATTATTTGTTACCGTTTTTCTTGAGGTGTTTAACGCTTGTTTCGGTGATGGTCACCATCTCGCCCAGGAGGAACGGGTTCGCTTCGGGAATCTTGATGGTCACTTCGCGGCCGTAGACGGGCAGTTCGGGCATCTTCCACATACGGGTCGGGAAGGGAACGATGCGGCTAGAGAGACCGACGACTTCACCGACAACGGCCTTGCCCGTACCGGCGAGCGTGGTCACCTTCACGGCTTCGCCCACGTCCATGTTCTGGTAAATCTGTTCGTTGATGTAACCGCGCACCAAGGTCGGGCTCTTGTGCGTGAGGGTCACGATCGGGGCGAAGCTCGAAACCTTTTCGCCGTCGCGCACGTTCACGTCACCCACCACCCAGTTTTCTTTCGCGATCTGGATGAGTTCCTGCTGCTGCTTCTTGAGTTCTTCGAGTTCCTTCTTCAGGTTCTCGGCTTCGCTCTTGCCGGTGGTCTTCTGGAGCCTGCCGCTACCGCGGAGCAGCGCAATCTGTTCGTTTGCGCTCTTGGTCGCAAGCGCAAGTTCGTTCTTGAGGCTCTTGATGCGCATGGCCATCGCGTCGTTGCCGTCACCACCGGAATTGGAGTTCGAGAGGCTCTTGAGCTTGGCGGAAATGGCCTTGTTGCTGTTGTATTCCGTTTCGAGGTTGCGGATTTCGGCGGAGAGGGCCAGGCGGCGGGTCTCGAGGTTCGCCTTGACTTCGGCCACCTTCTGGTCGATTTCGGCGGAGCTCAGGTTGCTGCGGCCTTCGAGGGCGTCAAGTTCGCGGGTCACTTCGGAAATGCGGAGCGTAAGGTCGGGACGGTTGATTTCGACGATCGTGTCGCCCACCTGGATTTCCTGGCCGGGAACCACGTGCACCTTCACGATTTCGGTAGCGGAAGGCACGCTGATGATGGTTTCGCTAGCTTCGGCGATACCGCGGAACATGGCGGCCTTGCCCTGGTACATAAAGCCAAGCACAATCGCCATGATAAGGCAAATAATCCAAGCGAGAGAGAGCTTGTGACTGTAGACGTATGCCACGCCGGCGTTGTTCTTGTGGGTATTCCAGAAAGTATCGAGCAAATCTTCAATTTTGTTCATCTCTGCCCCCTACATTTCCGTCGTCGCGTCCTGCATCATGAACTGCACGTCCGAGATGCCTTCGATTTTGGAGAGCTCGGTCAAGATTTCGGCAGCGGGCTTCGTCGCACGGAGCCTTACCTGGTATGCGACATCGAGACGGGCACCGCCGTCGACTTCGCGCATCGTAATCAAGATGAACGTCTTGAGGCTGCTCTTCATGAGGTCTTCGATCTGGCCACGGACCTTGGGTTCGTTGGGGAGCGCAAAGCGGAGCATGCCGTCAAAGAAGTGCTTGGTACCGAGACCGGTGCGGGAGAGAAGGAAGGCGACGCAGCAGAAGGCGACCGTACCACCGGCGGCGGCACCCCAGGCATACACGCCGCAGCCGATACCTGCGCCTAGTGAGGCAAATATGAACATGATATCTCGCGGGTCCTTGAAACTCGTACGGAAGCGGACCACCGAGAGTGCGCCCATCATGCCGAGGCCGCGTCCGACGTTATCACCGATGGCCTGCATAATCATTGCAGCGGCGACCGAGCTCAGGACGATGCCCTGGACGAAGTTACGGGAGTAAGAGAGACCGAGGAAGGTCTTTTCGTATGTCCACCCGATCATGGATGAGAGGATGAATGCCAATGTCAGTGTGTAGATCAGCGTGATGATCGTTGCATTGGTCGTACTAGATTGGACCGCGAGAAGGTCTAGCATAGTATCTCCATAATTTATGTCGTTTGTTTTGCGTTCCCATAATCTACTTAAAATAGCCGAATTTTAGAGCCGTTTTCTGTAAATTTGGGTCAACAAAAACATGTTAATTTCCTTAAAAAAGGCGTTAAGTGATGTTTTCACCCGAAAAATAGATAAATGTCTCTGTAAACTCACGTAAAGAAGAGTTTATATAGCGATTTCCGTTGTAAACGGGTACACCAAAAACGGCCGAATTCTTATTTTTTTTTACATGAAACGGAAATGCAAAAGGCGTACGCCCATGACCCGTTCGCAGATGATGCGGGCGGTCCGTTCGGAGGATACCGTTCCCGAACTGCGGGTACGGAAGGCGCTTTTCCGCGACGGGTTCCGCTATCGCCTGCATTGCCATGACTTACCCGGTTCTCCGGACCTTTTCGTCTTGAAATACGGGGTGGTGGTGTTCGTGAACGGGTGCTTTTGGCACCAGCACGGCTGCAAGTTTACGGGCCGCCCCAAGAGCAATCCCGATTTTTGGAACGATAAATTTACAAACAACGTTGTTCGGGACGTAAAGACGGGCTGGAAACTTTCCCTGCTCGGGTTCCGCACGGCGACCGTATGGGAATGTTCCATCAAGAACGACTTCGAACGCACCATGGAACTGTTGGAAGCTTTCATTTTGGGCGACGACGAAACCATCGAAATATGATGGTGCCTGAAAAACGTATATTTGATGCCGCAACAAGGAGGAATAATGAATTTTAGCAGAATACTTGCCGCCGGAGCGCTTGCCGCATCGTATGCCTTCGCACAACCGGTGGCACCCTCTGTGGACCAGCCGGAAGGCCAGCCTGCTAAAAAGGCGGGCCTGAACAGCAAGATGGGGCTTGGGTTCCACGGACAATTCGAATTCACGAACCTGTATGGCCTGGCCCAGGACTGGAACCTGGGGGACGATGAAGAAGCTCCTTCTGGCATAGGCTTTGTCGCCGGTCTTCGCGGTCGCATTCCCATGATGCCGGTCGTGCATTTTGCACCCGAACTCAACTTCCACTATGCCCGGCTTACCCAACAGGACGAAGCCGCCAAGCGCAGCTTTGAGCAGATGGATATCGAAGTGCCCTTGATGCTGAGGGGCATCCTGAAGGACATGTTCTACGTGACCGCAGGCGCGCAGCTCGGGTTTAACCTCTACTCGAAGGCTAAGGTTGATTTCGGCAGCGATGATAATGGCGGGTATCTTGACCCTATCGATATCGAATATGAAGAAGATCTCAACAAGGCCACGTTCGGGTTCGGACTGGTACTCGGTGCCGGCTTTGTTTTCTTCGATAGAATATCTGTCGATGCTCGTTTTGTTCTGGGACTTACGGAAGCTTACCCGAACGGCGAAAGCAAGTTTGTCACGATGGATGGCGCAAAGCAGAAGTCGTTCCAGTTCGGCATTGGCTGCTGGATTCTCTAGAACGTATTTTGTTTGAGAAAAAAGAAAGCCCGCTCGGTTGAGCGGGTTTTCTTCTTGTTGTAAAGGCTATTTATCGCGCCAGTTTGCAAGATGCAGTACTTGTTTCTGTACCGCCAGTAAAGGTTACGCAAACAGACGGATAGTTAAGGGTTCCTGTTTTTACCATGCCCAACTCTACAGAATTCTGTACATTGTAGCCACCTGATTTAGGAGTCGTTTTTCCATTATAGGTCATGTTCAACGTGAGGTTCGCTACGCCTTGTACCGCATACTCACAGGTCACTTTCAAATTGGGTTTGTCATATTCATTGGTCCACTCGCCATTAACGACTATGCAACCTTCGTTCTTCACGTTTACAGCCTTCTCAGGAAGCTGGTTGCCCGTAATGGTCAACTGATATTCCGGACCTGCGGTTGTCTTCACTGCGGGGCACTGTACCGTGATGATCGTATTGTCGGCGTGGCTCACCTTAAGTGTCGGGGCGTAGCCGTTCTGAGCTGCAGTAAAGGTCTTGGTGTAGCTGGCTTCGCCGCTAGGAGCGCCGCCATCCCACTCGTAAACCAGCGGTGTCACCGTGGACTTGCAACCAGTTACGGTCCATGTGACATTGGGATCCGCCGTAAAGTCAACGGATGGTGCCGCAGTCGTGCATTCGCATCCCGTAATCTTGGCGCCGTTCACATTGAGGGGAGAACAGGTGACTGTTTCGGTTCCTTTTTTATCAGAAACCACCTTAACAATGGCTATCTTCTGGCCAGAAGTCGAGTACTTTACTGAGGGAGACGGAAGCGTCGAGGATTCAGGAGAGCCGCCCGCGAAGGTCCATTCGTACTTTAGAGCCATCATTTGTTGCGGATCCAAGGCCAAGCTGTTGGCAGAGAATTTCCATTTGACTTCAGTATTGAGTTCAGCCGTCGCTGTTGTGGGCGCACAAGTGCCGAGGCCTGTTGCCGGCGGCGGTGTGATGGTGGAAGACGACGAAGACTGGACCGGAGGAAGTGCGGAAGAACTGCTTGACACACCGTGAATCGGACCCCTGGATGAAAAATTATAAGGGGAGGAAGAAACGGGTGTTGTTGTGGAAGACTGCGGCGTAGATTCTGAAGATGCCGGTTCTTCGTTGGAAGACATTTCGAGCAAATGGCCCTGGGCTTTTGTCATTTCATCGGCACAAGCAGAATCATGTACACAGGAATCTTTAACTTCGTCAACCATACCGGCAAAAGGCAATGCGGCGGAAGGGTTATCTTTTACCATATCACCGATAATGCCTGCAGGAGAATTTTTATCGTAGGCTACAATTTCACCCTCACCGCACGCCCAAAAGCTGGCGGCAATCACGACGGAGGAAAGACTTATCAAAAGTTTCTTGTTCATACAAAACCTCTTTTGAGGAAATTTACATTAATCTTTATAAAAAAGAGCAAAAGAAACAATTTTTCGTGAAAGAAAACACAGAAAAAACTGCTTTTTGGCCCCGAAAAAGCCTTTTTGGACCCCTTACTGCTCCTCTTCGACCGAAATTTTTCGCTGTCCGGTGATGAACTGGTGCACGTAGGGGTTCGTAGTGTTCTTGATTTCGTCCACCGTTCCAACCTCGATGATGCGTCCGTTGTAGAGCATCGCGATGCGGTCAGCCACCTTGAAGGCGCTCACCATGTCGTGCGTCACGACGACGGAGGTGACCCCGAGCTTGCTCTGCATGTCGAGGATGAGGTCGTTGATGACATCGCTCGTGATGGGATCGAGACCGGTCGTCGGTTCGTCGTACAGGAGGATTTCGGGGTTCAAGGCGATGGCGCGGGCGAGGGCCACGCGCTTGCGCATGCCGCCCGAAAGTTCGGAGGGCATCTTGGTCCTGAACTCGGGGACGAGGTTGATCATCTGGAGCTTTTCGGTCACCACGTCCTGAATTTGTTTCTCGGAAAGTTCCGGATGGTGCTCGCGCAGGGCGAACGCAATGTTCTCGCCTGTGTTCATGGAATCAAAAAGAGCGCCCATCTGGAAAAGCATGCCCATTTTTTTGCGGATGGTGCGCGTGTCGAAGAACTTGGGCGTACTGATGGTAACGCCATCGACGGAAACTTCGCCTCCATCGGGCTGCAGCAGGCCAATCATGTGCTTCAGGATCACGGACTTGCCACCGCCGGACTTGCCGATGATGACCATGGTCTCGCCACGGCGGATATCCAGGTTCACGTCCTCGAGAACGGTCTGCGGGCCGAAGGACTTCTTGAGCCCCTTCAGGCGGATGGCGATATCATTCGGGTCTATCTTTACGTTCGGCATAATGGCACCTGCAAAAAACTAGAAGAACATGATGGCATCAAGAACAAAGTCAGAAATCAAAATCATGAGGCAACTGGAAACCACGACGTTCATGGTCGCAAGCCCCACACCGCGAGCTCCGGGCTTGGCGTTTATCCCGTGGTAGTAACCCAACACGAAAATCAGCACGCCGAACACGAGCGACTTGATTATGCCCGACCAGAGGTCCATGGAATTGAACAGGTACTGCATGCCGGAGGTGTAGGTGTAGGTCGTGATGTCGAGCCCGAGAACACACACGATCCAGCCACCGATAAGCGCGAGGCAGTTGGATATGGCGGTAAGGCAAGGAATCATCGTCATGAACGCGATAAAGCGGGGGAGAGCGAGGTAGCGGTACGGGTCGAGGCCGAGAACCGTATAGGCGGAGAGTTCCTCCTTCTCCTTCATGCTCCCGAGTTCCGCCGCGACGGCGCTGCCCACGCGGCCCGAAAGCACGATGGCCGTAAGGAGCGGTCCGAGCTCGATGAGCACCATCTTGCAGGCGGCCGTACCGACGAACTTGTCGGCCACCAGGTTCTGGAATTCGAATTCGGCGCACACGGTCGCCACCATGCCCGTGAATATGGAGGTCACGAACAGGAGCGGAAGCGACGAGACGCCGATGGATATCATCTGCTTCACGATGAGGTCCGGATTCTTGAACACGTGCGGAATCTGCTTCAGCGTGAGGAACAGGATGCACAGGACTTCGCCTATGCTTGCAATCCCGTCGACAATGACGCGTCCGATCCATACCGCAGGTTGAAGCAGAAAAGACATTACTGGTAATCTCCGAAGGAATAGCCGCCGTCAGACGGGTCGTCGCCGTAGCTGTATTCAGAATCTTCGCCGCCGCCTTCGCCTTCTCCGTTTTCGGCATCGTAGAACGTAGTGTACTCGGGAACGAACGCGAGGGGGATGTCCCTCACGGAACCGTTACGGTGCTTGGCGACGATGAGTTCGGCCTTGAACTTGTCTTCGTCCTTGTGGGTGCGCACGTAGGGGCGTTCCACGAACCAGACCATGTCGGCGTCCTGTTCGATAGAACCCGATTCGCGGAGGTCGGAAAGTTGCGGCCTCTCGCGGCCCTTTTCTTCGACCTTACGGCTGAGCTGTGCGAGCGCGATGACGGGAATGTGCAGGTCCTTGGCGAGAATCTTGAGGCCACGCGAGATGGCGCCGATGGCGACTGCGCGGTTTTCTTCGCCGCCAGTCTTCATCAACTGGAGGTAGTCGATGATTAGCATGTCGAGCTTGTCTTTGCGCTTGAGGTCGCGGGCCTTGCTCATGAGTTCCATGATGCCGAGGTCGGCGTTGTCGTCGACGTAGAGAGGCGCCTGGTTGATGGGGGCGACCGTCGCGATGAGCTTGCGCATCTCTTCGGGAGAAAGCTTGTTGTTGCGGAGCTTGCTCTGGTCGATTTGGGCCCTGGAGCAGAGCAGACGCTGGGCGAGCTGCACGCCGTCCATTTCGAGGCTGAAGAAGGCGACGTTCCTGTGGTAGTTGATGGCTGCGTTCGCTGCAATCGTGAGGGCGAACGACGTCTTGCCAACACCGGGACGCGCTGCAAGGATAATCAGGTCGGAATCCTGCAGGCCGTTGGTGAGTTCGTCGAGTTCCTTGATGCCCGTGGGTACGCCGGTGATGCCGTCCTTGCGGTTGTTGAGACGGTCGAGAAGCGGGTTCACGAAGTTCTCGATGGGCCGTAGCGTGTTCTTCACCTGCTTTTCGGCGATGGCGAACACGTCCTTTTCTGCAGCTTGCAGGACTTCATCCGGGTTGTTGCCCGCGTCCATCGCCTTTTTGATGGTATCCGAAGACATCTTGATGAGCTTGCGGAGCACGTACTTGTTGCGCAGGTGTTCCAGGTTCCATTCCACGTTCGCCGACGAGGCGACGCTTTCCATCATTTCGAAAATATATTCGCGGCCGCCCGCTTGGGCGAGTTTCCCCATTTTTTCTAGTTGGGCGGGGAGAGTGAGCATGTCGATGGGAGTGCCCTGGCTGTACAAATCCTTCATGGCGTGCCAGACTAGCTGGTGGCGTTCCATGTAGAAGAAATCGTCTTCCGACACCATCTCGATGACGGGCGCGATGACGTTGGGGTCACGAAGGATTCCGCCGAGCAAATAGCGTTCGGCGTCGCAGTCCATCGGGACTTGGCGACCTTCGTAGCTTCCACCTTCTTTAGCGAATTCAGACATATACTTGAGGAAATATAATTTTTAGTTTCAGGAAAAATACGAACTTTTCGGGAGATGGACCTTCCAGGTGAGCCATTTCAGCTGCTTGTCTTGGGACATGGCTACAGCGTCTACGAGCGCACAGGTCCTGATGCCCGAGAATTCCAGGTCGGTTCCGGCAAGGTCGTTGAAGTTCTTGCCCTTGCCGAATAACTGATGGAAAAGTCCTTCGCCGAACGACACCATGATATCGGGTTTCACGAAGGAAAGTTCCTTGGTGAGCATCTTGCGCAGGGCCGCTTCGAAAAGGGGCGGAATGTTCCTTGCGGTGTGCCCCTTGTAGAAGTAGGCGACCCCGATGGAATCCTCGGTAATCTTCAGGTTCGCGAAAAGGCGGATGAGCATCTGGCCTGCTTCGGACGAGAGGTAGTTGCCCTGGTCGGAAAGCGGGTTCGGCATCAGGAGCAGGAGTTTCGGGTTTTCGGGGCCTTCGTAATGCGCAAGGTTGTTTATGCCGGAGTAAATGGCTTCGCCCTGGATTGCTGCATAGAAGGCGTCCAGACTTTCCGCGGATTCGAATGCGGCGGAAGCCTTCCTTGCGGCAGGACGTGCCGCGGGCATCGCGACTGCGGGTATGATCGGCGGTTCCTGTGCGGGTGCTGCCTGTGCCGCTTGTGTAGCCGGCGCCGGGCGTACGGGTTGTGCCGCGGGCTGCGGTGGCGTCGGCATGGCGGGCTTTGGCGCAGGGGCGGCTGCTCGCTGGAGTTTCTGGAGCGTCCAGGGTTCGTCGAGGTACACGTCGGAAAGGCCCATGTCTATCTGGCCCTGCAAATAGTTCCGCAATTCGCTGAAATCAAATTCTTCAGGCATCGGAGCCTCCTTGGCGCTCGTGTAGTTCGTTCAAGGCAAATTCAACAATCTCTGTGGCGAGATCGATTTTGCCGCCCATCTTCATCTCGCAGATTTCTGCATTCGGGCGGATTAGGGTGTAGCGGACGTCGTCATAGCCGAAACCGCTGCCGCTTGCGACGGGGGCGTTTAGCAGGAGCGCGTCTGCACCGCTCTTCGCGAGTTTCTCGGCGGCGTGTTCCTTGAAGTGGTCGGTCTCGAGCGCGAAACCCACGATGACCTGGTTTGCGGTGCGGTTGTTGCTTGCCTGGGATGCGCGGGCCGCGGTGCAGTCGCGCAGTATGTTCGGGTTGGGCACGAGCTCGATGGTGAGCTGGCTCCGGCTATCCTTGATCTTTTCGGCGGCAGCGGTTTTCGGACGGTAGTCCGCGACAGCCGCGCAGTGGACAATGACATCGGCAGAGGGCTGTCGGGCCATGACGGCGTCGTGCATCTCTTTGGCGCTGCGCACGTGGGTTACCTGTACGCCTTCCGCGAATTTCGCTTCCATCGGGCCGGCGACGACTTCGACCTCGAAGCCGTTCGCGTAGAATACCGAGGCGAGCGCGACGGCGGTTTTGCCGCTGCTGCGGTTGCTGATGTAGCGCACCGGGTCTATCGCTTCTTCGGTGCGGCCTGCGGTCAAAAGAACTTTCTTGCCGTGGCCGGGGAGAGTTGTATCTTGCGTGGGCGGGATGTCCACTGCGACGGGTACTGCCGGCGGTTCGGGGGCGTTGCGGGGGTGGCCCCCGCTAGATGGGGTAGCGAGCGACGCAGTGCGAGGTAGGGGCAGACTTGCCCCTTCCAAGTATTCCACGATCTCCGCGGGTTCCATCAGGCGGCCTTGCCCGACTTCGCCGCAGGCGAGTACCCCCGCAGGCGATTCAAGTACGGTCGTGTCTTCGAAGCTGCGCAGGACTTCGAGGTTGCGTTTGACGGCGGGGCTGTTGTACATCGCGACGTTCATTGCAGGCGCAATGACGCGCGGACACGTGCAGCTCATGAAGCAGAGGCTCACCGGGTCGTCGGCGATACCGCAGGCGAATTTCCCGATAACGTTCGCGGTTGCGGGCACCACCAGGTAGAGGTCCGCCCACCGCGGGAAATCAATATGCTGGAAAGGCCGCGCCTCCACGGCACCGTTCTTCAGGTACACGGGGCACTTGCTGAGGCTTGCAAAAGTTAACGGCGCCACGAATTCGGTGGCGGCATCTGTCATGCATACGCGTACCGTGGCTCCCTTCTTTTGCAGAAGGCGCAGGAGTTCACAGCTCTTGTAGGCGGCGATTCCGCCCGAAACGCCAAGGAGGATCTTCTTTCCAGCTAGTTCCATATAATGCAAGATAGAAAAAGGCCGGCATGGCCGGCCCTTTCAGGGAAATATTTCTTGCAAGCTAGCGGCTAATTTCTAGCGCAACGAATCGGAAGCGCAATATCCTTCTTGTATTTTGTGAAGACGGCGTCTTTCCTTTCGCACGAGAACTGGACACCGTAACCCTTGTCGGCCTCCTGGAACGGAGTCGATGCGGTCCAGTATTCTGCAATGCCACCGTAGTTCTGGACATGCTCGTAGCCGTAGTAATCCATGTATTCCATGTGACCGCCAAGATCTGCGGTAAAATCAAACGAGTTCAGGCCGCGAATGCCTCCATGGCCGTACCACTGTCCGTAGCATTCCATTCTTTCCCTGAGAACCCACGATGCATTTTCGATGCCGCCAATAAGGATGAACAAGCCTTCCCATTCTTCGATTGTCGGCAGGTGCCAGCCTCTGGGGCAAATGCCTCTCAGCGTTTCGGGGAGATTGCAGTCGACCGAATCATGGCAGTTGATATCGCTGTTCTCGTAAGTGTAAATGGAATCGATGGCTGCCGCCCACTTGTAGTAGCGGCCACCCGTTTCACAGCTGTCCTTGCACCAGAAATTGTTCTGCAGGCTGGGGGTCTGGACGCTATCGATGTACCTGAGGTCTTCGGCCATCCACTTCTTGTTACCGATGGTAACATAGTAATACAGCGAACTGTCGCGCACATCGCAGAAGCTAGTCGAGGGATTAAAGGGAATGCCGCCGCAAAGAGGATATTCCTGTTCGTTCTGGAGGGAGACATCGAGTGTGTCTCCGCTGCATACGAATTTGACCCCATTCCTGGTTTTAGCAACGGTGCAACCGCTGCCGTCATCGCCCTTTTCGCCCTTTTCACCCTTCAGCGAAGCGAGCCATTCTTCTTCTGTTCCTGTGAAACCGGCTGCAACAGCCTGTTCGTAGGCCGACTTGCCATCAGCACCGTCGTCGCCCTTGGCGCCGTCGTCACCCTTGGCGCCGTCGTCACCCTTGGCGCCATCATCGCCCTTTGCTCCCTTGTCGCCCTTTTCACCGTCATCACCCTTGTCGCCCTTATCGCCCTTTTCTCCCTTTTCGCCGTCAAGGCCCTTCACTCTTGTCCATTCGCCTTCGTAGCAGTAGTAGAGCATTGCGGAATCCGCCACGAATACCATGTCGTCTTCGTTGTCCTTGGTGCAGTCGCCAAGCTTCTTGAACGTGGCTACCGACTCTACGCCTTTTGTTTCCGTGATGTTGTCGCCGCATGCGGCGAGGCAAATCATGGATGTGACGATTCCTGCTGCGAAAACTCCCCAGCATTGTTTGCTTTTCCCGATCATCGATTTCTCCTTGTATTGTAGAAATAGGAACGCTAATTTGTTTCGGATGAATAAAATGTAATGAATAATTTATGTAAATAGCAGTAATTTGTCAATAAAAATTAAGACAAAAAATCCCGCGGTTTTACCCACGGGACTTTTAATGCTGCAAGTGATTGCCGCACTCCTTACGGAGTGCACAACGGCAACTTACTTGGCTTCTTCAGCGGCAGCTTCTTCGGCCGGCTTTTCAGCAGCCTTCTTCTTGGTAGCCTTCTTCTTCGGAGCGGTAGCTTCGCCAATCGTCGTGCCCGATTCACCCGGCTTGTGGGAATCCATCCAAGCCTTGAGTTCTGCGGATTCGCGGTTCTTGAAGTAGTCCACCACGGAGAGGTAGATCTTGCGGTTGTTCTGGTCGATCTCGGTCACGACAGCCGGAACTTCGTCGCCAACCTTGAATGCATCGGCCGGAACCTTGATGTATTCAGCGGTGAGCTTGGAAACAATCTTGCCCTTCACTTCGGCATCAACCGGGTACGTGGTTTCGATAGAATCCCACGGGTCTTCGGTGAGGTGCTTCATGGAGAGGGAAATGCGGCGCTTTTCCTTATCGACGGCGAGCACGACGCATTCGACCTTGTCACCCTTCTTGACCATTTCGTTCGGGTGGGTGATCTTCTTGGTCCAGGACATGTCAGAGACGTGGATGAGGCCATCAACACCTTCCTTGATTTCGACGAATGCGCCGAAGGAAGCGATGTTGCGGATTTCGCCAACCACGCGGGCACCCGGGGGAAGTTCGGTTTCGATGGAATCCCACGGATCGCTTTCGAGCTGCTTCATGCCGAGAGAGATGCGTTCGGCATCTTCTTCAACCTTGAGCACAACGGCTTCCACTTCCTGACCCACAGAGAGGATCTTGGAGGGGTGCTTGCCGTGCTGGGTCCAGGACATTTCGGAAACGTGGATGAGGCCTTCGACGCCAGAATCCAGTTCGACGAATGCACCGTAATCGGTGATGGAAACGACCTTGCCCTTGACGATAGCGCCTTCGGGGTAGCGTTCGGCGATGTCCTTCCACGGATGCGGCTTGAGCTGCTTCATGCCGAGAGAGATGCGTTCCTTCTTGTCGTTGAAGTCGAGCACCATGACTTCGACTTCCTGGCCGAGCTGGACCATTTCGGTCGGGTGGTTGATGCGCTTGTAGCTCATGTCGGTGATGTGGAGGAGGCCGTCTACGCCGCCGAGGTCAATGAACGCACCGAAGTCGGTGATGTTCTTGACGAGGCCCTTGCGAACCTGGCCCTTCTCGAGAGTTTCGAGAACGTCGCCACGCTGCTTGTTGCGTTCTTCTTCGAGAACGACGCGGCGAGACACGACGATGTTGCGGCGAGCCTTGTTGACCTTGATGACCTTGAGGTCGAATTCCTGACCGATGAGGGCGTTGATATCCGGGATCTGACGGAGGTCGATCTGGGAGCCCGGGAGGAAGGCGTCGATGCCGAACAGGTCGACAACCACACCGCCCTTGATACGCTTGGTAAGCGTGCCGCGCACGACTTCGTTGTTTTCGAATGCCGCGTGGATGCGATCCCACACGCGCACGAAGTCGGCCTTCTGCTTCGAAAGGATGAGACGGCCGTCTTCATCTTCGAGCTTTTCGACAAACACTTCGATTTCAGAACCGATTTCGAGAGAGTCAGTTTCCTTGAACTCGGCGCGGTCGATAACACCTTCGCTCTTGTAGTTCACGTCGATCAGGACTTCCTGGTCGTTGACCTGGCTGATCTTGCCCATGACGAGCTTGCCCTGTTCGAGGCAGCCCATGCCGGCATACACGTCGGCGTTCTGCTTGCGGAAGTCCGGGGAGCATTCACCCTGGGCGGCAAGGATTTCGGCGAGATCTTCAGCGGTTCCGAATTTGAGATTTTGAGACATATTGTTTAGTTTGGGTTGTGGAACAAAGGATTCAGGCTACGCCACTACACCTACGTAGTCGAGAATCTTTTGGACCTGTTGTTGGATTGAGATGTGTGTAGTGTCAATTTCGATTGCGTCGTCCGCCTTCTTCAGGGGAGCGTTCGCGCGGGAAGAATCCAGGCGGTCGCGTTCGACCAGGTT
>CACXXH010000007.1 GCA_902771595.1 Fibrobacter succinogenes
TTGCATGTGAACGGCTTCGAGGTGAGCGGTTCCGATACGGGCGAGAGTCCGGTGATCGACTACCTCAAGGGCCTTGGCATCAAGATTGCTCCGAAGCATGAGGCGAAGAATGTGGAAAGCGCCGACCTGGTCGTCTATTCCTCCGCTGTGCCGCACGACAATCCCGAACTGGTCGAAGCGCGCAACCGCCGTATTCCGGTAATCCGTCGCGCCGAAATGCTCGGCGAGCTCATGCGCATGAAGTACACGCTGTCGATTTGCGGAACGCACGGCAAGACCACGACGACTTCCATTGTCGGCGAAATCTGGGAACAGGCCGGCCTCGACCCGACTATCATCGTGGGCGGCGTGGTGAAGGGCAAGGGCTCCGGCGCCAAGGTGGGCAAGGGCGATTACCTGATTGCCGAGAGCGACGAGTTCGACCGCAGCTTCCTTTCGATGATGCCGTCTTCGGCCATCGTCACCAATATCGATGCCGACCACCTGGATACCTACGAGAATATCGAGGAAATCAAGGATGCGTTCGTGCAGTTCGTGAACAAGATTCCGTTCTACGGGCAGGCGATTTTGTGCCTTGACGACCCGAACGTGCAGGCGATTCTCTCCCGCGTGAGGAAGCCAGTGATTACCTACGGTTTCAGCCGTCAGGCCAAGTACCGCGTGGACAACCTGCGCTTCGAAAAGGGCTTCCCGGTATTTGAAATTTTGAACGACGGCGAAAATCTGGGCGAATTCCGCCTCCAGATTCCCGGCCGCCACAACGTGCTCAATGCGACTGCCGCGGTGGCGCTCGCTGTCGAAGAAGGTATTTCTGCCGATGTCGCGCGCAAGGCCTGTGCGGCCTTCCAGGGCGTGACCCGTCGCTTTGAATTCATGGGCGAGAAGAACGGCGTGATGGTGTTCAACGATTACGCGCACCACCCGACGGAATCGACCGCGACGCTTCTCGGGTTCCGCGAGGCATTCCCGGACAAACGCATCGTTGTCGCGTTCCAGCCGCACCTTTACTCCCGCACGCGCGACCAGCACGAAGCCTTCGGTATGGCTTTCGCTAACTGCGACGTGCTTCTCGTGACCGATATTTATGCAGCCCGCGAACGCCCGATCGAGGGCGTCACCGGGGCGCTTGTGGCCAATAGCGCAAGCGACCGCGGTCACCGCAACGCGCGGTTCGTGGGCGACCAGATGAACCTGCTCCCGATTCTCAAGACGGAACTGCGCAAGAACGACGTGGTGGTCTTGATGGGCGCCGGCAACATCTACAAGCTTGGAACCCGTATTCTGGAGGAGTGCGTTTGACCGAATCCAAGACGACATTCTTGGGACGCCGTATAGGCTACAACGAAGGCAAGCGGAAGCAGGCCCGTGCGCAGAAGATGAAGCGCCGTGCCCAGGATACTTTCCGCTGGTTCAAGCGTCGTGGCTGGATCCTCTGCGTCCTCTTGATTGTTGCCGGGGTGGCTCTCTGGACGAACCGCTTCTATGTGCAGCGCTTCAACCCGCTGGAACTGCGTCACCTGCGCTATATCGATATCGAAGGGAACCGCATGCTTTCGTGGGAAGATGTTATCCAGAACGCTCAGGTGGAACCGGGCATGCTCATGTCCGAAGTCTACCCGGATTCTATTGAGAAGATGCTCATCCAGGTCCCGCTTATTCGTTCGGTGCGGGTGCAGAAGCATTTCCCGTCTTCGATGTCCATCGTGCTCGAGGAATCGAAGGCCGTGGCTTCGTTCTTCGACGGCGGAAAGGCGACCGTGTATTCCGAAAGGGGCGTGCCGCTCCCGCTTTCGACATCGACTGCGCTCCGCCTGCCGATTGTGGAACGCGAATCGATGAGCGAGATAAAGCCTATCTGCAGGTTCCTCGCCGAGATGAAGAAGGCGGACCCGAACCAGTATGCGCTCGTGTCGCAGGTTGGCTGGTCGCAGAAGGACAAGGCTTTTGAAGTGATTTTCAGGGACGTGGAATTCCACGTACTCTACCCGGCGACGGGATGGAATGGAGATCTGTTCACCCTGTACGACATGGTGAAGGTGGGTTTCCCGCAGGATTTGCGTTGCGCTGGTGAAATTGATTTGCGATATGCCGGTTTTGCTTATGTAAGGAATTTCGACAAGAGGTGTGTCAATGGATGAACCGAGAAATGAAATAAGGAAAGAAGATCTGATATTCGGGTTGGATATCGGTGCCTCAAAAATCAATCTGTTCGCGGGAGTGGCGAACGGAGATTCCGTGCGCGTGCTGGAATGCGGCGATTTCCCGCTGACCAATGCCGACGAGTTCGACCATGTGGTCGAAATGCTGAAGCAGGCCGCACAGACTGTCGAATCTATTACCGGAGTGGATGTCCACGATGTGTACGTAGGCATTGCGGGAATGCATGTCTCCGCCGTCAATTACAAGGGGCTGATTACGCTCCCGACCGGCGAAGTCCGCAGCCAGGATATCGAGATGGTGAAGGATCAGGCCAGCACCATTCCCGAGTCCGCAGGACAGATTATTCACGTGTTCCCGGGTGAATACACTCTTGACGACCAGACGGGTATCAGGAATCCGAAGGGGCTTAACGGACGCCGCCTCGGTGTGGAAGTTCAGGTGGTCACCTCACGCCCGAGCGCTATCCAGAACCTGGACAAGTGCGTGCGTAGCGCCGGTCTCCATACCGTCGAATTCGTCTGGGAACCTCTTGCCGCCGCATACGCCGTGCTCACCGCCGATGAAAAGGAACTGGGCGTCGCCCTCGTGGATGTGGGCGCAGGTACCGCCGATGTCGCCGTTTTTGTGGGTGAATCGCTGCGCTATACCGCGTCGCTCGACATTGCGGGCAACAGCATCACGAGCGATATCAGCAAGTGCCTGAAGGTGCCTATCTCGCTTTCGAAGGCCGAAGAAATCAAGAAGAAATACGGTACGTGCAAGATTACCAACCTCAATGCGGACGAGACGTTCCCGGTTCCCGGTGTCGGCGAACGCGGAGACGTTCTGTGCTCGCGCAATTTGCTTGCCCGTGTGATTACCGCCCGCGTCGAAGAAATCTTCAAGCTCCTGAAGAAGGATCTCGAAAAGCACGGGATTGTCGGCCTCATCAACGGAGGCATCGTGCTTACCGGCGGGTGCTGCGCCCTTGACGGTATCGACGAGATTGCCGAGAAGGTTTTCGAGAAGCCGGTACGCATCGGTCGCCCGAAGGGCGTTAGCGGAATTCAAGACGCATTCCGCAAGCCTTCGTATGCGACGGGCATCGGTCTATTGCATTACGCGGCGCGCCAGCGCAGCGAGAACAAGAAGTACGAGACGGGGAAACAGCTTACGGTCTCCGTCAAGAAGGGCTTACAGTGGCTCAAGGATCTTGTTCGCACATACTTTTAACAAAAACAACCACTCAATCTATTACAGGGAGATAAACCATGAGTGAATTCATAAACGGGGCGACCCATATCGAAATGGATGAATCCATCCTCAATAACGCCAAGGTGAAAGTGTTTGGCGTCGGCGGTGCCGGCGGCAACACGGTGAACCGCATGGTCGGCATGAACATCGAGGGCGTGGAATACTACGCTGTGAATACCGACGCTAAGGCTCTCGAACTGAGCCTTGCCGATCACAAGATCCAGATTGGCAAGAAGCTCACGAAGGCTCTCGGTGCCGGCATGAAGCCCGAAGTCGGTCGCAAGGCCGCCGAAGAGAACATCGAGGAAATCAAGGAAGCCATGAAGGGCGCCGACATGATTTTCATTACCGCCGGCATGGGTGGTGGTACCGGTACGGGTGCTGCTCCTGTCGTGGGTAATGTCGCCCGCGAAATGGGTATCCTCACGGTTGCTGTCGTTACGAAGCCGTTCAAGTTCGAAGGCAAGCGTCGCGGCACTCTCGCTTCTGAAGGTATCGCGAACCTCCGCACCTCCGTGGACACCATGATCGTGGTGGACAACGAGAAACTCATGAACGTCGTGCAGAACACCGACAAGGGCCTTACCCTTGATGGCGCCTTCAAGCTCACCGACGAAATCCTTGGCAACGCAGTGCGCAGCATTTGCGACATCATGTTCCGTCATGGCCTCATCCACGTCGACTTTGCCGACATCAAGACCGTGATGACCAACGGCGGTTCCGCCCTCATGGGTACCGGCATCGCCGAAGGCGAAGGCCGCGGCATCCGCGCTACCGACATGGCCCTTTCTTCTCCGCTGCTTGAAGACATCAACGTGGACGGTGCTACCGGCGTGCTCGTGAACGTTTCCCATGGCGAAAACTTCTCCATGCTCGAATACAACGAGGCGATGGAACACATCCACGAAGCTGTCAGCGACAAGAACGACCCGAACATCATCATGGGCGATATCCTGCTTCCGGAACTCGGCGACAAGGTGTGCATCACCATCATCGCTACCGGCTGCGGCAATACCGGCTACCAGCAGATGACCCAGGCTCAGGTTGCCCCGATGCAGCAGACCTACACTGCTCCGGCTGCACCCCGTGCTAGCGATCTCGTGAATTCCCTCGGCGCTCCGTCGGCACCGGCTCCGCAGGCAGCCCCGCAGCAGCCGCAGCCTGTCGCCGCCACTCCGCGTCCGACGTCGCTCAACTTTGTCGCCCTCGCGCAGACTGTTCCCATGCCTGCCGTGAGGACCGAAGCTCCTGCCGCTCCGCAGTCCGTGTTCACTCAGCATGGCGCCGTGCAGGGCACGTCTTCCAGCTTTGCCGCACCGGGATTCTCGGCAACGGCTCCCGCAGAAGAAGTGATTCTCGGAACTCCGAACGCCTCGCTTCCGGAAACCCAGGAATTTTCTCCTGTTGCCGACATGGATATCATGAACACGGTTTCTGAAAAGTCTGCCCCGATGCAGGAAGAACCGTCGCTCGATACCCCGACGTACATCCGCAACACGATGGCCGAAAAGAGCATTCCTGCTGCGGTTACGGGTGCTCACGAAGCTTGCGCTCTCAGGAGCCGTGGCGTCGATTACGACGTGCCGGCGTTCCTCCGCGGAAGCGACGTGTTTTAGCAAGTCTTCCCGTTTACGGGATCAACAATAACACACACAGGGTGCGCCTCTCTAGCGCACTCACCACAACAACAAGGGAGTCGCCCGGGTCTCCCTGCTCGGGCGACTCTTCTTTGGTTCTTGGCATGCTTGGCCTTAAGCCGGGCATGCGCTTTTTTTATTATTTTACGGGTATGGTTTTCCGCAGTTCGTTCATAGGCTTCTGTTCGCTGTTTATGGCGGTCATGTGCAATGCGGCTCCGGCGCATCCGGAGTCGGGCAAGAACGGCTATTTCCAGATTGGCGCCGATGTCGATTTCGGGTTCAACGGTGGCCCGACCGACCCCACCTTCGCTGTGGATACCGCGGACTGGTACGGGCACAACTGGCGCGGCCTGCAGATTCCGCTCGAGAACGCCCGCAGTTATGAGGAACACCTGAATCCGTTCTTCATGCTCAGTTTCCGCGCTGCCTACAAGGATTTCCACGTCTTGCTGGATCTGCCTCTCCGGCGCGATCTCGAGGCCTGGTACCAGGACGATTTGCACAAGAACTTTACGTACAAGCCGAGTGAACTCGATATCAACGTTCCGAACAATGCCTACGCCGTGTGGGAAAATCCCGTGGGCTACGTGCAGTTCGGGCGCTTTGCGGTTGACGAACTGAAGGTCTCCAAGAACGATATCCTCGTGGGTGGCGCTCCGTACCACGATGGCCTGTATTGGAAATTCGCTCCGAGCATCTTCCGCTACGATTTCCTTTTCAGTTCCCTCAATGCATGGCTTTACGGCGATGTGCGTGGCGAAAACGGCTGCCCGCCGGTGGGCACTGAGGCCTATGCGCAAAAATGTACCGACCACGGCAATCAGGTGGCAAACCAGCGCAATCGCGTGTACGACGAGAATATCAAGACGTTCGTGTTCCACCGCTTCGGTATCGAAACCGGCAAGTTCTGGATATACGTGGCCGAGCAGAGCATGATAGGGGGCAAGTCGCCCGAGTTCCGTTCCATCAGCCCCTTCATTTATTGGCACGACAATTATGCAAATGGATACACCTCCGCGGCGACTTCCGTGGAACTGGGCTACAAGACTTCGAACGGTGCGCGGTTCTACGGCCAGGTGAACATGGAAGATATCAATAGCCCGGTGGGCGAGGATGACAATTTTGGCACGAGCCGTTCCGTCATCAACTTCCTTGTCGGCTATTACCATGAACTGGAAACGCGGACTGCGGGAAAGTTCTCCTGGAGACTCGACGTGGTGCGTACCGACCCTGTGGCGAACAACAGCAGGCTTCCGCTGCTCAAGTACACGAGCCGTCGCAACTACCGCAGCAACTTCCGTGAGCAGCAGGACATAGATTACGCCGATGCCTATTTTGTGGATTATCCGATTGGGTACCGTCGTGGCGCCGATGCTCTTGACGTGTGGCTTGATATCGGCTGGTCCCGAGGTCCGCATTCACTCGCGCTTACGCTCGCATGGCTCCGCCAGGGCGACAAGGAAATGTACACCGATTACAACGTGGCACTTGCCGGTGCCGAAAATTCTCCGTCGGGAATTGAGGAAGCGCAATACCTGCTCGACGGTGTCTACCGCATGAAGGTGAACGGCTGGTTCGGTTTCTACGTGGGTGGCGGCTTCCGCTATTACGAAAATCTCGCCCATGTCAAAGGTGACGACGGCTTTGATGGCTGGCTCCGTTCGGGCATACGCTTTACGTTCAATCCGGTTGACTTGAAATTTTAGACTAGGCAAAACATTTTGGTAAATCCATAAAAATTGAAGAAGCTCTGCCTCGGCAGGGCTTTTTTTGGTACTTTGGGTGTGTTTTCTTGTTGTCTAATATCTATATTATTTGGAAATCAAGGAGTTTTGTATGGCAGAAATCGGTACACCTCTAAGTTCTAGTGCCACCAGGGTGCTGTTTTGTGGAGCCGGCGAACTGGGCAAGGAAGTCATCATCGAGATGATGCGTCTCGGCGTCGAAGTCATCGCCGTGGACCGTTACGCCAACGCCCCTGGCATGCAGGTGGCTCACCGTAGCCACGTCATCAACATGCTCGACGGTGCCGAACTCCGCCGCGTGATTGAACTCGAGAAGCCCGACTACATCGTCCCTGAAGTCGAGGCGATTGCCACCGATACGCTTGTCGAGATGGAGAAGGAAGGCTTTACCGTCATCCCGACCGCGAAGGCTACCAAGCTCACGATGAACCGCGAAGGCATCCGCCGCCTTGCCGCCGAGGAACTCGGCATCAAGACGAGCCCGTACCGTTTCGCTGACAATTTTGAAGATTTCAAGGCCGCCGTCAAGGAAATCGGCATCCCCTGCGTGGTGAAGCCGGTGATGAGTTCCTCGGGCCACGGCCAGAGCGTCATCAAGACCGAAGCCGACATTCAGAACTCTTGGGACATCTCCCAGCATGAAGGTCGTACGGGCCATGCCAGCCGTGTGATTGTGGAAGGCTTTGTGCCGTTCGATTACGAAATTACTCTGCTCACGGTCCGCCATGTGGCGGGTACGAGCTTCCTGGAACCGATCGGCCACCACCAGGTGGGCGGTGACTACCAGGAATCCTGGCAGCCGCAGCCGATGAAGCCGGAACTGCTTGAACAGGCGAAGGTCATCGCGAAGAAGGTGACGGACGCTTTGGGCGGCCGCGGCATCTTCGGCGTGGAACTCTTCGTGTGCAAGGACGAGGTGCTGTTCAGCGAAGTTTCCCCGCGCCCGCACGATACCGGCATGGTGACGCTTATTAGCCAGGACCTCTCTGAATTTGCGCTGCATGCACGCGCCATCCTCGGACTGCCCATCCCGAACATCGCTTTCCACGGCCCGAGCGCCTCGAAGGCCATCGTGGTGGACGGCAATTCCGACCACATGAAGTTCGGCGGCCTCGAAGATGTGCTGGCCGAACCCGATACGGCGCTTCGCCTGTTCGGCAAGCCCGAACTCAAGGGCCACCGCCGCCTGGGCGTGTTGCTTGCCCGCCGCGATACCGTGGAAGAAGCCAAGGCGCAGGTCATGGCCATGCGCGAGAAGGTGAAGGTGAAACTGTAATTGTTTGTGTCATCCTGAAGTGAGTCCGTAGGGCGAACGATAGGGGTTATTTGGAAAAAAGTAAATGAAGAAGTTATTTGGAATATTGTTGCCCGCATTGCTTGTCGCGTGCTATTCTCCCGAACCGTTCGAGGCCGAGGCGGGTGATACCGCTAGCCAGGCTTCTGGTTCCGTATACCCTGTGAATACGATGGAGCAGATTTGCAATCCGTCCGTTTCGCAGGATACGGTGAATTTCCCGGCGTCCATGCTTTGGCTCAACTTCGGCAGTGACCTTAAGGTGACTCGTCCCGATTCGGAATATACGGTCTCAAAGGCGGATGTTGTCCAGCATGACCGCTTGACGATTTCCGATACGGCGGGCAAGGTGCTTTGGTACATGATGGCGGATTTTGATGCGGGCGATTGCCAGTTCCAGGATCCGGAATGGAGTACGCATCCCGATTATGTCGTGGCGCTCCGAGCCTACGATATCAATGGCCGCAAGTCGTGTTATGACTTGGACTATGGCATGTTTGCCGTGCGCCTTTCCGACAGCAAGAAGTTCTGGTTCTACGACAAGGATATTATTGAAACGGCGACTCCGCATCTCTGGGTTTCTCCGGATGCAAGCGTCGAAGAAGATGCCGCTGACTCCACTGTGGAGGGATTCTTCGGTACGAAAGATGTCCGTCTTACTTACGTGAGCGAGAAGAAAGAAATCGTGTTTGTCGATTTTGCTAATGGCGGGCTCAAGAAGGCCAAGACGCTCAAGAAGCCTGCGGACCGTTCTTCCTGGGATATAGACAGCCCGTTGATTTCTCCGGATGGCAAGTTCGTTGTGTATAACATGTTGGAAAATCCAGCCACTTGGGAAGCTTACATCCAGGAACTGTCTCCGTCGTCCGTTCCGGTGAAGATTGAACGCTTGTCTGGTTCGACATCGGATCCGGCTCAGCCGCACTGGTTTGAATACAATGGACGCCTGTACGTGTTGTGGACCGAGTTCCCGCAGAATTGGCCGCAGATGCTCAACAAGAGCGACCTCCGTGAAACGTCTACTCAGGATGGTTCCGTCGGCCGTACCGTGATGCGCGAAGTCCGTTTGCTTGCGGGTGCGCCTGTCGACCTCTCTGTTGAATGGGTGGGGGAAGCCCGTACGGTGGCTTCCGTTCCCATGATGGGAGGGCGTTCTCCCGATGGCAGGTTCCTTGCTACTGGTACAAACTACGGCTTCCTGCTTGAACTCCCGTGAGGTGCACCATGAAAAAGCAGAATATTTTTAAATACGGTGCAGTTGCGGTTTTGGCCGCTGCCTCTTTCTTTGTTTCGTACAATGTTCCTGTCGAACCTGCGACTCCGTGGCAGTCCATTGGCGGCTGCGGTGCGGGCGGTTCCGGTGGTGGTTCCGGCGACGGCATCAAGTGGATTGGTCAGGGTGTCTCCGGTGGCTACCTTGAGACGGAAGTGTTCACCAAGTACAATGTCGGGCAGAACTTCTCCGCCTTGACGCTTACCCCGCATTTCTCCATCAAGCCTACCTGGTCCACGAAGCTCGGTGTTTCCATCCCGTTCGTGTCGCATCAGGGCGAAGTGCAGTATCGCAGTAACCAGTCTCCGGCAGACAGGAGCACAGGTGGCCTCGGCGATATCAGTTTCGATTTCAGCAAGACCATCGGTAGCGGTGGCGCCGCATCGATTTCGGCAAGCCTCTCGATACCTACGGGCCAGTACGACATCAAGCGAGGTAACGATGCAGCACAAGAGTTTCTGCCTTCGAGTTTCCAGAAGGGCTCGGGCCTTTATTCCCTCACGCTCGGCTGGGATTACAGCCGCGATACCGACAAGGGAATCTGGCTTTACAGCCTGAGTTACACGCACCCGTTCGCAATGCATTTGATCTCGGGTGAGAACGAGTTCAACGATACCTATTGGAAGGATATCAAGCACGAAGGCGACCGCTTCGAATACCGTTTCAAGCCCTATGGCGAAAACGATTTGGGCGCCTACACGCCGCCTTCCGTGAGCGCATCTGTCGCCTATGGCTACCGTGGTCGTCCGGGGATTGTGCAGAGTCTCGGTCTCAATTTCTCCGTGCCTCTCGGCGTGGCGTGGATCGGTTCCGAGAAGGCGGATACGTACGACCCGCGTCCGGATCCCGATCACCAGGCCTGGTCGCTTGCGATTGCTTACGGCATCGAATTCTCGAATGCGGATTTCCCGGTATTCCTTGCGCTTTCTGTGCCTATCCACGACAAGAGCAATGCAGCCGATCCGAAAAATGAATACGACGATACTCCGATGCGTGAATGGAATGCTCCGGACTGGAAGGACATCCTGCAGCAATGGACTATCGCTGTCGGCATAAAGGGAAGTTTCTTCTAGTTTGTATAAAATTGCGGCCGTGCCGCAATTTTATATTTGAGAAGGAGGGAAAATGAAAATATTTGCAGATAAAAACACATTGTCTTTTTGGAAACAATTTGCCCTTATGGGTGTGGTCGCTTTTTTTGCGGCCTGCGGGGACGATGCCTCTTCCGTAAAGCCGGTGGATGACGATCCCGGTTCGGACATTTCGTCTTCGTCCGAATCGCCAAGCAGTTCTTCTGAGGATAATTCGCGGAGTTCTTCAAGTTCGCTCAACGATGCATCCAGTAGTTCCGCCAAGTCGTCTTCGTCAGAACAGTCTTCGTCCGAACAGTCGAGCAGTTCTTCCAAGGGCGATACCTTGAGTAGCGGTGCAGAATCCAGCAGCAGTAGCGAAACAGATGTGTCCAGCAGTTCTGTAACCTTGAAGGAGTTCCCTCTAGAATCATACACGAAGGACAGCTTCAAGAATCCGGACATTGAATACCAGACGATGACGGACGAGCGCGATGGCCATGTATACAGGATCGTGACTATCGGTACGGGTGACAGTGCGATGACCTGGATGGCGGAAAACCTGAACTTCTCGGAAAACACTACGGACAGCGCGCTGGCTATAAACCTGAAATCCCAGACGTCGTGCCCGTTCGGGAAGGCGGAAAGTTGCGATGTTCTAGGGCGTCTCTATACCTGGACGGCGGCGATGAACATCAGCGAAGGCTACAAGGATTCCGTTCCGAGTGCAAAAAAGATAGTGCCAATCAGGAACCATCAGGGAGTCTGCCCTGCTGGCTGGCATGTGCCGACAATGGACGAGTACCTGTCGCTGTATCACAGGGTAGAAGAAAAGCTTGGCCTAAGCAAGCAGGGACTTGCACTGAAGTCGAAGGCGGGCTGGGATGATTCCCTGAGTGCGGATAACGATATTTTTGGTCTTTCGTTTGTTCCAGGGTATGCTTCTGAATGGGGCGAATTCATGGGCTATGCTTGGCTAGCCGATGTAGATTATGCGAGATCGAATTCGACGACGAGGATTGTTTTCGAAACAAATGTCAATTACACCTTCTTTAATGGTGGACCTGCCGAATGGGATGCCTATGTCCGCTGCGTGAAGAATAAGGACGTGGCTTCCGGAAAGTTCAAGGATTCTCGTGACGGAAAATATTACAAGTACGCCTATATCGGGAATACAAGGTGGATGGCGGAAAACCTGAATTACGGAAACGATAGCTTGGGTATATGTTCATGGGATGACGATGAAAACTGTTCGGAGTATGGCCGGTTCTATACTTATGAAGAAGCCCGGACAGTTTGCCCCGACGGCTGGAGATTGCCTACCGAGAATGATTTTTCTGAACTTGTGGAGAACGTTGGCGGGTCGACAAATGCCGCCGTTTACCTGCGTTCGACGGAGTGGGGCGGAGATTTGCCGGGCATAAATGCTTACGGTTTTTCTGCAAAGCCGACCGGTTTATTCCGTTGGGGAAAAACTACAGATAGCTTTGGCCGCGTAGAACCGCAGTTGGGCTTCAGTTCCGGGTCGTTCCATATGTGGTTAAGTTCCGTGAATGGCTTGCTTATGGTGACAATATTGGATTGGTCGAATTCTTCTTACAGTGTCCGGGGTGCATTAACCTTCAACGTAGATGGCGTAAACGAATCGCCTCTTGTCCCTGTCCGTTGCGTCCAGTAAGTGTACTACGCTCGCGGGTGCGTTTTTTTGAAGGCCGCCCTCAGTCGCTCTGCATTTACATGCGTGTAAACCTGTGTGGTGGAGATGTTCGAATGACCGAGCATCTCTTTTACGCTCATGATTTCGGCGCCGTTTTCGAGCAGGTGCGTGGCGAAGCTGTGCCGCAGCACGTGCGGGCTCGCCTTGCCCTCCCATCCGATTTCGCGGAGCAAGTCGTGGATGTCGTTCCGGAGGGTGCGCAGTCCATAGGGCTTGCCGTCTTCGCTTAGGAATACGTAGCCTGTGGCGGTTGGCTGGTGACCTGCCTCGATTTGCATTTGTCTGTAATTTGCGATGCGTTCGATGAAACTTCCGGTGAGCGGCACGATGCGTTCCTTGTTCCCCTTGCCAAGCACGCGCACGAGTTTCGCGTTGGTATTGATCCGGTCCCACGTGAGCATCTGGCATTCCGAGATGCGGAGCCCGGAACCGTAGATGAGTTCGAGCAGAATGCGCGCCCGTACCTGCGGGAGCGTCGGGTTCTCGAGTTCAGGGAATTTCTCGGGCGCGAGGTCCTTCTGGCCGAGTACGTTCACGAGCCGCTTCGGCCGTTTGGGCATCGGGATGTTCTCTGCGGGATTTTTCTCAAGCGTCTTGCTCTTGATGAGGTACTTGCCGAAACTCTTCAGGGCGGCGAGGTGCTCGCAAATGCTCGTGGGGGCGAGCTTCTGCTTCATCTTCAGGTCCCACACGAAGGCCTTCACGTTCATCTCGGAGAAGGCGGAAAGTGCCGGAGCGCTTTCGATGTGCGAAGCGTCGTAACCTAGGTGCGAGAGGAACTTCTCGAGCGACTTTCGGTACGTGTCTACGGTGCGCGGTGAGAACCTGCGCCTCTCCGCGATGTACTGCAGAAATTGTTCGATGTGTTCCGGAAGTTCCATGCTGCGTAATTTAACAAACGGCTGGCGGTGCTTGGCTGCATGGTGGCATGTGAAGGCTCTTTTTGCATTCATTGCGCGGCACTGGCTTTGCTTGCGAAATACGCTTGAATTGTCTTGAAATGCGCAATAAGGGCTTTTTAGGTTGGTCTCAGAAATGTGAAAAATCTATTTTATGGACAGAATATGAGAATCGCGAGTTTTTTTGAAATGTTTGTCGGCATGGTGGCGCTCGTGTCCGTGCCTGCTCTGGCTGTCGACCGCGTGGCTGGTGCGAACGCCTCCCTCGATATCGAACCGGGAGCACGTTCTGCCGCGCTCGGTTCTACGACGATGGCGATTGATGGCGATTACCTCGGGCTCGTTTCCAACCCGTACCAGCTTTCCAATGTGCGCTACATGTGGGCGAGTTTCTCGCATACGGAATATTTCGAGGACACGCGTTACGATTATGCGTCGGTGACTCTTCCGCTGGGGCTCGACCAGGGGCTCGGGATTTCTTTTGCTCGCTTCGGCGCCGACGACATTCCGCTCATTCGCGAGGGCGATGCGCTGCCCGAAGGTAGCGACTACGAGACGCTTTCGATTGCCGACTGGATGCTTTCGGCTACATGGGGCCGCCGCATTTTTGACCGTTTCGAACTGGGCGTAGGATTCCACCTGTTGTACCGCGACATGGACCAGTCGGGTTTCGGCTTCCGCGGCGATGTGGGCCTGCGTTACCGCATTTTGGATGACCTTTACGTTTCGGGACTCTTGAAGGGCTGGACCTCTTCTGCGACGAAATGGGATTCGGGCGAGTTCGAGTATTCCGCTCCGGACCTCTTCCTTGCTGCAAGCTACGGCCTGGACATCCGCTACCTTTACGGGAAGCTCGGGCTCTACTGGCAGAGCGCCGGCGTGTTTAGGCACGAGGCGCGCGACCTCGGGTTCGAGACCGACGAATCCCGCGGCGATCCCCTCTGGAGGAATCCGCTGGACTGGCTTTCGGGTGGCCGTGGCGGTATAGAGTTTTCCTTCGATTTCGGGCTCAGCCTGCGTGCGGGCCTGTCTAGCTTTACGACGTTCCGGAGCTTTACCGCGGGTGCGGGTATCGTCATCGCGAAGTTCCTGCGTGTCGACTATGCGTTTGAATCGCACCCGGTCCTTTCGCCGGTGCACCGCGTGAGCATAAGCGTTAGCCCGTACCTGTTCTCGCATGCGCCCAGGCCCGAGCCGGTAAGGCCCGCTGCTGCGGCCCCGACCACGCTTCTCGGTGCGGAGGCGGAGGAGCCCGAAGTGAAGGCCGAGGATGAACCGGCCCCGCAGGAGAACGCTCCGGCAGCGCCGGTCGTGGAGGAATCTTCCGAGGAAGTCTTGGAAACGCGTCCTTCCGGCGGTATACAGTGGGAAGAGTGAGAAATGTTGCCTGATTTTAACATTTTTCGAGCCAAATTTTTCACATCCCCCGTTTTTTAGTTTATATTTCTGCATATGACGCAATTGAAGAACTATCGCGAAGTTGGCATTTTTGACTTGTTGTCCGCACCGCTCAATCCGATTGGGGCGTTTGACGCTGAGCAGTTCAAGAAGGACGCCCGCAAGTTGATCGATGACAATCCCGATGATAAGTTCGTGGCGGTCGACCTGACTGGGCTCGATTTCGTCTATAGCGATGCCTACAATGCTTTTGTGCAGTTCCAGAGTGAACTTTCGAGTAAGGGTGGCATGCTTGCTCTCCTCAGCAACAGTCCTTCCATCGCCGACGGTCTCAGGAAGGCCGGCCTCGATCGCTCGCTCAAGGTGTTCTCGTTCGAAGCCGAGATGATGTCGTTCTCCCTGCATAGCCGTGGGCCGGCAGAATCTCCTGCTGCACAGGAACCCGCTCCTGCCGCTCCGGTGGAGCCGGAACCGTCTCCGGTCGCGTCGCAGAATGGCTCCATGGCGGAAAGTGATATGCGGTCCGAACGCCGCACCAGCCATAACCGTCGCTTTACCAAGAGTTTCAATGCGGTCGTGAAAGACGAAAAGAAGCTCGCCGCGAAGGGCATGAACATGCCTTTCGAGGAAGAATCCTCCTCGGGCAAGACCGTATTCTTCATTATCCTTATCCTTCTGCTGCTCGGCGGCGGGCTTGCCGCCTATTTCCTGATGTAATCGGATGGCTGAAGGCTTTTCGGAACATCGTTGTAAAAAGAAGTACAAGTCTAAACGGCGGAACTATCCGGTGGTCCGGGTGTTCCTCTTATGCCTTTTCTTTTTCCTTTTCATAAAGTTGGGTTTTGCCGAGAAGCTGGTGAACATGCTCCCGCTTCCGGAAAACGAGGTGGTCGTGGTAAACGACTGGAAGGCGAAGTGCGAGTCGATGCGCGGGACTCCGTTCGAACTGAACGGCGGGCTCGGACAGTGCTCCTGGGTCGTTTCCGATTCCGTGTTCTTCTTGCCGAACGATTTCTTGCGGTATGTCGCGTCGCAGGCGAAGACTCCGCATGCCAAGCTGCATTGGATTGCGCCGCGTGAAGATTTTTCGAGCGCTGTTCTTGTACAGCGGGAGGATTCGTTAGTTTATACGTACCTCCACGTGATGGGCCAGGATTCGCTCTTTTACTGGGTGAGCATCGACAACGGCTGCCGCTATCCGGGAATTTGTCCCAGGCAACCGCTCGACTGGTCGGCGGTTACCATCACCGGCGACTTTGACTTCGAAGGCAAGGAATCGATGCTTACGATGGACGCCATGCTCGGCATAGGGGAGGCGCCTATCCATCCGATTCTTCCGGGCTACGTGCTTTCTTCGGGAAAGGATTCCCTGGGGCATTTCGTGGAACTCGATCACGGGAACAACATCACCTCGCGCATGTCGGGCATGTATCCTGTGAATCCCGCCGATACGGTTCCGTTCATCGTCGGCGAATATCTCGACATGAATTCTACGGTCGGTCGCCTTGCCCCGCGCGACAGCGCGAAGTTCTTCCTCACCGTGCGTCAGAACGGTTTCTTTGTGCGCTGGGCCGATCTCTATGCGCAGACGCATCCGCTCGACAGTGTCGAAATTGCTAAATTCGTAAAGCAGATTAAGCTTTAGCATTTCTGGAGAGCACGTGTCGAATCGAAATCCTGTTGTAATCCTCCTCGTCGCGCTTATTGCGCTGTTTTTTTGCGTGACCGCATGTACGCAGGATGACGACGGGGTGCTCCCGCTTTCGTCGGGCGACGATTACTTTTTTGGCGTGGGCTTTTTCCGCAAGGCGGAACTCGATTCCGGCGCGCGCATCCACCTTGCTTCCGATACGCTGTTCCTGCAGATGGGCAACCTCTGGACGTTTGCCAATTGCGCCCTCAAGGAAATTGAAATCGATAAGAGCAGGGAAGGACAGTCACTCGTTATTTCGCCCAAGGTGATTCTTGAATACGACGGGGAGGATTGCCCCGCTCCGTACTACCATCCGGATACGGTCCTTTCGCTAATGCTCGATGAAGACGAGATGGAGGACGTCTCGCAAATTTTGGTACGCAACGACGAGGACTCGCTGCTCGATTCCATACTCCTGCGTCGCGGGAAATTTGAACTCGATACGTTCAATTTTTTTGTGGATTCCCTGTTCGATTCCGTACATGCGCTTCCGTTGCGCACGAAGGATTCCCCCTCGATAATGAGGGTCTTGGACAGTCTCACGCCCCGAGTGTTTTACTGGAGGCCGATGAAGTCTGATTGCGAATTGCGTGTCGACATGTGCGATTCGGTGGTAAACGATACGATTTTCCCGTCTTCTTGGGATGTGAACGATACGGCGCTCGTGCCCATGCGCAAACTCTGCGCGCTCGGCGATTCCGTTTATTGTGTGAGTGCCCGCTGGGTGAACGATTCGACGAAGTTGGGTGACGTACAGGAACGCGCCGACACGGTATGGCACACGAGTCTCTACTACGTGGAAAAGATTCCCGAATGCGCTTCGGTGAACTCCATCTCCTTCGGGGCGTTTGCCTTGGACCATGACTTTACCATAGTGCGTGAACTCATGGTTCCCGACAGGGACGAGACGTTCTGCGGGCCTGCTGCCAGGAAGGACCTTTTCGTTTATGATATCCAGCGCATGCGCTTCTTCCCCGATTCCCTCGATGTCGATTCGCTTTATGGAATCTGGAAGTCCGAGGCGACAGTCGTAAAGTAAGGCTAGCGAGGTTTTCTAATGCTTGTTGATGGTATTGAATTTACGTTTGCCCCCGAAATCGCGGCAGACGATTACCAGGTTATTCTCGACTGCAACTTTTTCAGGGACTGGCTTTCGGCGGTAAAGTCCAAGTTCAGGGTGCAGAAGATTCATTTTGCTTCGGTTGACTTTTTTAGGAAGGAACACCATCCGCTGTTTATTAAGTTGTCTGCGACGGCGACTCTTCCGGACAATCGCCCTGTCAACGGAATCGTAGTTCTGCGCGGGAACGCGGTGGGCGTGCTTGTGGTGCTGCGCTGCGAAGGCGAAAAGTACCTGCTGCTCGTGCGCCAGCCCCGCCTGGCCATTTCCGAGACGACGTCCCTCGAAATCCCTGCGGGAATTTTAGACTGGAGCGGAGACTACCGCAAGGTGGCGCTTTCTGAACTGGAAGAAGAAGCGCAGATTGTGGCCGACGATTCGGAACTGATCGACCTTACCGAATTCTGGTGGAAGGGCTCGACTCCCGGTTTTGCGGGCAGCTGCGGGCTCTTGGACGAACGCATTCGGTTGTACGCAATCGAACGCGACGTGACCCGTGAGCAGCTCGATGCCATGAACGGGAAAAACCAGACCTATGTCGAAGAGAACGAGTGGATCCGCACGGAAGTGCTCCCGTACGAAGAAGCCGCCCACAAGTTTGTGGACGGCAAGAATCTGATTGCTCTTTTCCTTTACGAACGCTGGCTTGAGACCAGAATGTGAAATGCGGGATATGGAATGTTCAATTAGTCACTCCACATTCCACACTCCACACTATTAACGCTTACCAGTTCCCCAGGTTATTGACGGTGAGGCCTACGAAGAATACGAGCAGGTAGCCGTACCAGAGTCCGGTGAGGATGTAGTTCGATGCGCGCTTGTACGCCTTCGGCTCGCTCTTGTTCTTTTCGCGGATGCGGACGATGTTCTTGTACAGGTAGAATACGGAAACGGCGATGCCGATGAGGGATGCGATAATCAGAAGTACGTAAGCCATGCGGTAAATATAGGAATTAAGAGTTGAAAATGAAAAACTAAAAATGAATTGTTTAACTTTTTGTTTTTTCACTTTCCATCTCGCTTTTTGCCGTTTATTTGAGGCGTTTTTTCCTTTTAATCCCTTGTTTTTAGCGAATCGCGGTTGCCTAGACCACTAAAAATTTCTCTATTTGGTGTGTCTTGACGTTCGTGGACCCGATTTCGGCTTAAATGAGCAGATTTCGGGGCCGTATACGAACGCCGTTTATTATACGAGGTTTATTTGGTTAACCAGAAGTTGGATACGCTCATCGCCCAGGCATGCGAGGCTGTTGGCGTAGCATTGGTGGAACAGGACATGTTCCGTGCCGGGAAGCGCAAGACGCTCCGCCTATACATAGACAAGCCCGAAGGGGTAACGATTGACGATTGCTCCAATGTGAGCCGTCACCTTTCCGACGCTCTGGACCTCGATCCGGACATCATCGATGGCGCCTACACGCTCGAAGTGTCGTCGCCGGGGTTAGACCGCCCCCTCAAGTCGGTTGCTGATTTTACCCGCAACATCGGGCGGTTCGTGCGCGTGACGCGCAGTACCGGTAAACCCATTACCGGAAAGCTGAAGGCTGCGGACGAAGAGAATTTGACGATCACCCTCAAGGGAAATGCCGGTGACGTTGTCGTGCCCCGCTCCGAAGTGCTGGTCGCGAAAGTGGATGTACAAATATAATAGGAAGGTCTAAAATGGCTAAAAAGAACGAACCCAAGGTTAATTTGGTTGAAGTGCTCAAGGAAGTGATGGAAGCCAAGAACATGGACGACGAAATCATCGAGGGTGCCCTCAAGCAGGCCCTGATTTCTGCCGCTCGCAAGTATTTGCACATCGACAAGAAAATCGAAGTGGATATCGACAAGGAAACGAACGACATCCATGTGTTCCTGCGCGTTGAAGTCGTGGACGACTATCCGGACTACGACCCGAACATGACCGCCGAAGAAGTTGAAGAAATGGACGAAGGCTACATGCTCGTCGCCGAAGCCCAGGAATACAACGAAGACGCACAGCCGGGTGACTTCCTCGAAATGGAAGTGCCGACCACCTCCTTCGGTCGCCAGGCCATCCAGACCGCCAAGCAACTTTTGACCCAGCAGATTCGCGATGCAGAACGCCAGAAGATCATGAACACCTACCGTGGCCGTATCGGCACGATGATCAGCGGCGAAGTGCTGCGTCTCGAAGGCCGCAACGTGATCGTTTCCTTGGGCAAGCAGACCGAAGCCATGATTCCGCCGCGTGAACAGATTGGTCACGAACGCCTCGTGCAGGGCCAGTCCGTGAAGGCCGTCATCGCCCGCGTGGAAGAATCCGCGAAGAACGGTGCGCAGGTCATCCTGTCCCGTGCAAGTGGCGAATTCCTCAAGGAACTCTTCCGCCAGGAAGTTCCGGAAATTTACGAAGGCTCCGTCGAAATCAAGGGTGTCGCCCGCGAACCGGGTTACCGCGCCAAGATTGCCGTTTACTCTCGCGATGAGAAGATCGACCCGGTCGGCGCATGCGTTGGCATGAAGGGTGCCCGCGTGCAGACGATTGTTCGCGAACTCGGCAACGAACGCATCGATATCGTTCACTGGAACGAAAACCTCGACGTGTTCATCACTCGCGCCCTTTCTCCGGCGAATGTCGTGAAGCTCGCTGAAGTTCCGGGTACGCGCCGCGTGGTGGTCGTCATCAACGACGACAACCTGGCCCAGGCAATCGGCAAGAACGGCCAGAACGTGAAGCTCGCTTCCCAGTTGGTGGAACGCGACCTCGACGTGTTCGGCGAGAAGGAATGGTCCGAAAAGGATGACGAAGCCAAGGCTCAGGTTCTGGCTCCGCGTCCGCAGGAACTCCATCGTAGCGCCGTGCAGAAGGTCGAAGCGCTCTTTGGTGAAGCCGAAAAACAGGAAGAAGGCAACTAGGTTCTTTCTTCAAGAAAAGGGATTTATTAACAGGCTATTGAATGAGTATAGAAGAACAGATTAAACCAATCGATTGGGCGAAGGAACACGGGGTCAAGAGCGATTTCGTGGTGAAACTTCTGCGCGACAACGGTGTCAAGGTTTTGACGCAGGTGTCGAAGGTGAACGCTTCTGAATTCGAGAAGATCGAAGCTGCCGTCGCCGAAGAAAAGAAAAAGCAGGAAGCCCGCGCCAAGAACCTGAAGAAGCCCGCTTCTTCGGATGCCGCCGCGGCTCCCGTCGAAAAGACCAAGTCCACGACATCGACTACGACCAAGAACGGCGTGAAGGTGAGCCTCAAGCGCTCGACGGTGAAGAAGCCGGCCGCGACAAAGACCGCTGCCCCGAAGGCAGCCGCTGCCGCTCCTGCTGCTCCCGCAGCGCCCGTTGCACCTGCCGCTCCCGCCGCTCCGGCCGCTCCGGCCGCGAAGGTCGAGGCACCGGCTGCTCCGGCAGTCGCACCCGCACCGGCAGCGCCCGCCGCTCCGGTCGAGGTGAAGAAGCCCGAACCGATCAAGGTCGAAAAGCCCGTGGAGGCTCCCGCCGAACCCAAGATTTCCGAGAAGCCCACCGCTGCCCCTGAGCCTGTTACAGCGCCGGCCGCTCCCGAAGTCAAGACTCCGGCACCGAAGGCGGAAGAAGCTCCCGCCCCGAAGCCCGCGGCTCCCGCACCGTCGCCTGCACCGCAGCCGACGATGATGACCGCGAATACAGAACTTAAGCAGCCGCCGATGAAGGCGCAGGTGTTCAAACCCGATGCTGCCATCCTCGCGCGTATCGCGAAGTCGCAGCAGCAGGCCGGCAACGCCCGTGGCAACAACCGCCGTCCGGGACCGGGTGGCCGTGGCCAGGGTAATGCCCAGGGCTATACGGGTTCGTTCGGCCCGCGTACCGGTGGCACAGGCGACAATCGCGGCAATGGCCAGCGCAGACCCGGTCAGGGTGGTGGCGCCAGCAGTTCCCGTGGCGGCTACACCGGCCGTAGCGGTGGATTCTCCAGCGGTTCCATGCAGGAAGCCTTCAATGCCAGCGCCGGAATGGCCGCAGGCAATAACGGAGGCAAGGGCGGCAATGCAGCTAAGGGCCAGAACGGCCGTCACGGCAACGACAAGAACCGTCGCGGCAACGGCCGTGACCGCCAGGAACAGCAGAAGGAACAGCAGCAGGAAATGGTTCGCCAGAACGTTTCCCGCGTTATGGCTGACCTTTCCAAGAAGCCTGTCAAGAAGGTTTACCGCAAGGAACACAACGACAATTCTACGGGCGAAGAGAAGAAGATTCTCAAGACGTCCGACTTCATCACTGTGGGTGAACTCGCCGGTCTTATGGACCAGATGCCGGCCCGCGTGATTGCGAAGTGCATGGAAATGGGCATGATGGTGACCATCAACGCCCGCCTCGATTTCGAGACCATCCAGATTCTTGCCGACGAATTCGGTTACGAAGCTCAGCTGATGGAAGAATACGAGGAAGAAGCACTCGGCGTGGAAGAGGAATCCCAGGAAAACATGAAGCCGCGTCATCCGGTGGTGACCGTGATGGGCCACGTTGACCATGGTAAGACATCTCTCCTCGACTGGATCCGCAAGACTCACGTTGTGTCCGGCGAATCGGGCGGCATTACGCAGCACATTGGTGCTTACGAAGTGACGACGGCGCAGGGCAAGGTGACGTTCCTCGATACTCCGGGTCACGAGGCGTTCAGCGCCATGCGTGCTCGCGGTTCCCAGGTGACCGACGTTATCGTGCTCGTGGTGGCTGCCGACTCCATGGTGATGCCCCAGACTGTCGAATGTATTGAACTTGCAAAGCGCGAGAAGGTCCCGATGGTTGTCGCCATCACGAAGATCGACCTTCCGACGGCGAACCCCGACAAGATCCGCTCCCAGCTTGCCGAACGCGGCGTGGAAGTGGAACAGTGGGGCGGCCAGACGAGCTGCGTGGAAGTTTCCGCACGTACGGGCCAGGGCATGGACCAGCTTTTGGAAACGCTCGCCCTCGAAGCCGAAGTTCAGGAACTCAAGGCGAATCCGGACGCTCATGCTCGCGGTGCCGTGGTGGAATCCAAGCTCGACGTGGGCAAGGGCTCCATGGCCACGATCCTCGTGCAGAACGGTACGCTCCATGTGGGTGACCCGTTTGTGTGCGGTATCTACGCCGGTAAGGTGCGCGCCATGTTCAACGAACGTGGTGAACAGCTCAAGGCCGTGCCGCCTTCCAGCCCCTGCCAGGTGCTCGGTTTCGACGGTACGCCGCAGGCCGGTGACGACCTCATCGTGGTCGACGACGAAAAGACCGCACGCGAAATCGCGAGCAAGCGCCGCATGGCTGCCCGCGAACGCGACCTGCGCTCCCGTAACGTCAAGACCCTGGAAGATACGTTTAACGATAGGAAGGAAGGCAAACTTTCCGAACTCAACCTCATCGTCAAGGCCGACGTGGGTGGTTCTGCCGAAGCTCTTGCCGCCTCTCTCGAAAAGCTTACCAACAAGGAAGTGCGCGTCAACATCATCCGCAAGGGTGTGGGTACCATTACGGAATCCGATATCCTCCTTGCTACGACCGCACAGGCGATTATCATTTCGTTCCACCTGATGCCTTCGCTCTCCATCCGCGAAATGGCGCAGAAGGAAGGTATCGAAATCCGCAACTACCGCGTGATTTACGACTGCATCGAAGATATCACGAACGCCGTGGAAGGCCTCCTCAAGCCTATCATGCGCGAGGAACTCTCCGGCGAAGCCGAAATCCGTCAGGTGTTCAAGATTCCGAAGATCGGCCTCATCGCCGGCTGTATGGTTACCGACGGCGAAGTCGACCGTACCTCTCACGTTCGCGTGTACCGCAACGGCGTGGAACTCGGTACTACCGTGGTCCAGTCGCTCAAGCGCATGAAGGACGACGTGAAGTCCGTCGTACGCGGTTTCGAATGCGGTATCGGCCTCAAGGGCTACGACGATATCAAGGAAGGCGACAGCCTTATCTTCTTCAAGGAAGTCAAGGTTGCACGTACTCTGAAGGATGTCGCCCGCGAAGAAGCCGAAGAGAAGGCCAAGAAGGCCGCCGAGGGTTCGAATGAGTCGTAGGACTGACAGACTGGGCGAACAGTTCCGCGAGGAAATCGGAAAGCTCCTGCAGAAGGGGCTGAAGGATCCTCGCGTGAGCAGCCTTTCGAGCATTACGCGCGTAACGATTACCGAAGACCTGAGCTATGCGAAGGTTCTCGTTTCGGTGATGGGTTCGGACAAGGAAAAGCGCGATTCTTTGATTGGCCTCAACAATTCCGCCGGCTATATCCGCGGGGTTCTTGGCAAGGCGCTCAAGATTCGCAAGATTCCTGAACTGAACTTCGTGCTGGACGAAAACTTGGAACATGCGATGCACATCGAGGAAATCCTCGCTGAGCTGAAGCAGAAAGGGGAACTCTAGTTGGCTCCCTCGGGATTCATCCTGTTGGACAAAGTCGCAGGCGAAACTTCGTTTAAGGCCCTTTTCCCGTTGAAAAGGGTCTTTTCTACTAAGCGCGTGGGGCATGCCGGAACGCTCGATTTGCGGGCTTCGGGCCTGATTATCGCGGCTACGGGCCGTGCGACGCGCCTGCTGCCTTATGTGGAAGCGAAGGACAAGTGCTACACGTTCCGCCTGCATCTGGGCTACGAGACCGATACGCTCGAATGGGATGGGGACGTCGTGGAACAGGATGAGTCTTGTCATCCTGGAGCCGAAGGCTATACGACACTTGGGACAGAGTCCCTTAGTGGCAGTTATCCTCTTTGTGGAGATAGGATCCAAGCAATAGACCGCGCCGCCCTCGAAGCAATTCTCCCGCAGTTCACGGGCGACATTGACCAAGTTCCGCCCCGCTATTGCGCCGTGAAAATTGACGGCCGCCGCGCGAGCGACTGGGCCGAACGCGGCAAGGATTTCGAGATGAAGCCGCGCCGCATCCACATCGAATCGCTCAGGGTCGTGGGCGAGGGCGGCATAACCGAAGGCTGCTCCGGCAAGGAATTTGCGACATTTGATATCGAGTGCGTGTGCAGCAAGGGAACCTACGTGCGTGCGCTCGGGCGCGACATTGCCCGCGCTCTCGGGACCTGCGGGTGCGTCTCGCAGATTCGCCGCCACCGCATCGGGAAGGTTTCCGTGGAATCCGCCGTGCGCGGCGAAGACCTGACGCGCGAACACCTCAAGTCCGTGGAACAGGTGCTCGATTTTCCGGTCGTGAAACTCGATGCAGACCAGATGGCGGTTATCCGCAAGGGCAACTGGATTCCGTGGCGCGAACCCGTGGAAGGCGCCGAAAAACAGCAGGGCCGTGGCGACGACTGCGAAAGGCTCGTGTTCGCCGCCGATGTAAATGGCAACGTGCAGGCCGTGTGCCGCTACGAACCGGGCCGCATCTGCCCGAAGATTTATTTGGGTGAGGATGAGTAAGTTTTTGTCACTCTGGAGCGAGCCGGTAGGCGAACGATAGAGTCCATGGATTCTATCGGACCAAAGGTCCTCCAGAATGACTGAAGGTAAGAATGGAAAAGAGAATGTCGGTGAACGAGAAACAGAAAAGAGCCGTGACGATGGGTAATTTTGACGGGTGCCACCTGGGGCACCAGGCGCTTTTCCGCACCCTGAAGGCCGTCGCCGAAGTGAACGGCTGGACTCCGACCGTCATCACCTTCGAACCCCATTCCAACTATGTGCTGCGCGGCCCCGGCGACCCGCTGCTCCTCACCACCACCGAAGAAAAGCGCGAGTTCATCGAGAGCCTCGGGCTCGATTTCTTGGTGCTGCCGTTTACGCCTGAAGTCGCGAAACTCCCGTTCGATGAATTTGTCCGTAAGGAACTCATCGAGAAGCGCGGCGTGTGCTCCATGTTCTTCGGGCACGACCACTGCTTTGGCGCGGGCGGCAAGGGCAACTACGAGACGATTACCGCCGCGTTCCCTGAACTTTCGACGGCGATGCTTTCCATCGTGCTGCATAAGGGCGAACGCGTGAGTTCTTCTGCCGTGCGTAACGCGCTATTGAACGGCGACGTTTCCCGCGCGCAGACATACCTCGGGCGACCCTACCGCCTCTCCGGAACCGTAGTCGTGGGCAAGCGCCTCGGGCATACCATCGGGTTCCCAACCGCGAACCTGCAGGTGGAACAGTACAAGTTCCTGCCGAAATCCGGCGTGTACGTGGCGTCCGCGAGGCTTGCGGATGGCCGCATTTGCCGCGCCGTAGTGAATATCGGCGTGCAGCCCTCTGCGCCCGGGCCCCACCAGATGGCTATCGAGGCCTATCTTCTCGATTTTAGCGAGGATATCTACGGGCAGCACCTGGTGCTCGACCTGATGGCCTACCTGCGCCCCGAACAGAAATTTGCCAGCATGGAAGACCTCGTGCGCCAAATCGGCATGGACGCCGACACCGCCAAGAACTACAACGGCAACCACTGGGCCGAATAGAAAGCAAGCCTTTCTTAATGAATGTCGTCAGTTATATGAGGATTTCAAAGCATTTAATTCTTTCACTATGCTTGATTCTCTGTTCTTGTTTTACTCATCCAAAACAGAGTCAAAGCCCTCTTTGTTCGGATAGCGACGTCCCTGTTCCTTATCCTTGCCGGTTAGATAAAGATATTGCGAAAAAGATCTTTAATACATCTGGACGAAAAAATCATTGTGATAATTCAAACTATTGCAGTGTTGAAGAAGATTCCTTTGTTTATGTTGTGCGTAGTATTTCAGAGGATGCCTTTAGTTATTGTATAGAAAAATGGAATTCAAAGGCTGAAGTTGCAGAAATAGATTCTTTAAATTTTGTTCTTGTTGATTATGACTATTATTACAATGCAGAAATAGATGGCCTTCCTATATGGAAAAATGCGTGGATTGATGTGAATAATTCTACGGCTTGTTACAACATAAAAAATGGAATTCTATTCTAATGAATAAAAAGTTGCTTTTTTTATTGTTGCTTTCTTCTTTTTGCCTTGCTTTTGGACAAGGTGAAAAGAATAACAAAGAACTTGAATATAAAGTTGTAAATGGCGTGTATTGCCCTGACTATGTAGATGCCGATTCTGTTTTAAAGTATATCGAAAAATTTAAACGAGATGAGGGTGATTCGATCCATTATCGATTAGGTCTCGTTGATCGATATTACTGTCCTATAACAGACGGGAATCTCCAAGAAAATCCTAAAATTTGTGATTCTCTGTGTTATTTTGTGTACAAGTTGGTTCCGTTTCGCGAGAAATATAAGGAATGGCTTACGAAAAAATTCCCTGGAAATTGGATGATTGAAGAAACGCAAGTTTTTTGTGTGAATGGGGCCAATATAGTACAAAGAGAAAATGAACCTAGCGGGGATTTACACTTTTTTTTCATCAAAGAAAAAGTGAAATCAAAATAGAGGAACGAAATAAATGAAGAAGAAAAAATTCATAATAAGACTTTTGATAGCTTTATTGTGTGCGATTATTTTTGCGTTGTTGGTTCCTTACGTTTACGGAGAAAGATTTACGCATTGTCGTTGGGGAATGGCTTTTTTATTTTGGATGTTTTGTTCTGCTATTGCAATATCTCCTGAAATTACGATAATTCCCATGAATTTAATAGAGAAAAAGAAACGGGAACTAACATTTGATGAAATTCTTTCTGGTAAAGAGGAGCCTAAAGAGGAGGAAGACTTTGATTCACTAATTTCCAAGAAGAAATGAAATTTGTTCTAAGAAAATTATGTTTTCGCAAGGACTTATGACTCCTTAAGCAACCTCGCTCCAATGGAGTATCGGTTGATGAGAACCGGGTAATTTTGTATACTTTAAACCAGTCCTAAAAATGGGTAGCTGACAACTAGACTAAAAGAAGAGAATATTTTTAATAAAAACTTATGAAAAAGAAAGATGTTCTATTCGGCATAATTGCTTCTGTTGAAGCTCTTGTTTTGTTAGGGTTTGCTATATATATAAAGTCAAATATGATTATAGTGTTTCTAATGTGTTTTATTTTCTCATCTTTTGTTTCATTTCTTTTCATTGAGAAGGATACACTTGAATTGATGTTATTTTGTTCAATGTTTTCGCCTATTGTTGTGCCGCTTTTTTCTTTTTTGTGTAATAACGGAGTTATCAGTTTAAATGAGGTCAGCTTTTATTTTTTAGCAGAACCGATTGTGTGTCTTACATCATGGATTGTTGCAATTAGAGATAAGTTGATGAAAAAAACAAGGCTTTATCTTCAATTTCCTTTTTGATGTAATCATTAGTATAAAAAGGTCGCCCCGGCGGCCTTTTTCAGAGCTAATACAAGAAGCCGAAAAGCCAGAGCGGGATTTTGTTACCCAGGGCATACTCGATATCGTCCGAAGCGATAAACGCGTTCGTGACTCCGGCAATCTGTTTCCCGTCCTTGCTTTGCCCGCCTACCTCGACAGTCCATTTGCGATCGATGCGAAAGTCTCCGCGGTTTGCGTATTCCAGCGTATGCTGGTACGAGAGCTGGTTGGCAAAGAATGTCTCGCGTTCCGTCCCGATTTCGACTTGCATAAGCGACAGCGCGTGCAGCAGGTTGCAGTTTTCCATGTAAATCTTGTCGGGCTTCTGCATCCGCTTGATGTTCTGTGTATCGCTATACAGCAGGTTAATTAACTTCGCCCTGCCGAGGTGAGAAAGGTAATTCACGATGGTGTTGCGGTTCAGTTCCGCCGTCTGCGCCATCTTGCTGATGTCGACGACAAATGGAGCCCCGGAACTCACGACCGCAAGCAGGCTGCGGAGTTTCCGCACGTTTGCGATATCGACGCCACTCAGTTGCGGCAACTCGATTTCCAGAATCAGGTTCACCACTTTCTGTACCTGCGTCAGGTAGTCGATGTTCTTTTCTAGAAAAAAGGGGTAGTAGCCCTCTCTTAGGTAAGGCTTGAAGTACTTGAGCGGCTTGCAAGCACTGACAATCGCTGTGGATGCGTCTAGCGGATGTTGCAGGATGTCTTCTAACGGGATAACCGGTAGCGAGATTCCTTCCTTAAAAAGCAGGTATTCGCGGAACGACAGCCCCTGCATGTCGTAACTCGCGCAGCGGCGCGAAAGGTCCGCCTCGGCGTTCAGGATGTTCAGGAGAGAAGAACCCGTGAACACGACTTTCAGGTCGGGAAAACCGTCGTAGATGTTCTTGATTTCACGGCTCCAGCCATCGTACTTGTGGACCTCGTCCAGGCACAGGCATTTCCCGCCCCGCTTGTAGAATTCATCCGCCAAATCGAGAAGCGTGTGACGGGCAAAGTAGATGTGGTCCAGGCTAGCGTAAAGGCATGCATCGGGCGCGATTCCGTATTCGCTCTTGATATGCTGCAGGAGCAGGGTGGTCTTGCCGACACCGCGTGCCCCGCGTATGGCAATCAGACGCGAATCCCAGTTGATTTTCGACATCAGACTTCGCTGGTTGGGCATGTCGAGCCGGGAAAGCATGCGTAAATGTTGGGCTTGCAACTGTTCCATAAGCCGGACCTCTGATTGCTGTTTTTGTTTAAATATACGTTATTTTGCTTAATAAAACAAGCATTTTTGCGCAAAAATTGCTTGTTTAGTTAAGCAAATGTTAAAAAGAGCCTGAAAACGTCGTTTTCGTTGCAAAAAAACTGGTCTAGAGAGACGGGCCTGGAACGGATAAACTTAAAATTTCCTATGATTGGAGAGGTATGGCTCAATATGTACGAAATTCTCTGGACGACTTCGGCGCACGTTATCTCGACCCGATGCTCGGAATGTGGATTTCCGTGGATCCGGCAAGACAATTTGCAAGTCCGTATCTGTATGCAGGGAATGGCGTGAATCCTTTAATTGAAATTGATCCTGACGGGAACGACTTAAAAATAACATTAACAAGTGAAAGATATCAATTTTGGATGACTAGTCATGTAAATAAGTATAAAGCTGGCGACAATATAAAAGGACAGGTGTCACAAACTGTTCCTTTATATAAAATGACCGTTGAAAATGAAAGTGGATCTACAGCATACATGTCTGTTACAAGAGATGCTATTGCTGGTAAAGGTCCATTCAATGTTGACTGTGTTTTTATGGGAAACCCTAGATATGATGGTGGCAGAGGTTTTATGGTTTTTCCAACGATATTACCGTAGAGACACACTCTTTTGTGCCGTTTGATGAAGAATAATTAAGTTCAATGAGGTGATTTGTCGAATGATTTATTCTATCCGTTGTTTCTTAATAACAGTTCTTTTTCTCGCTCTTTCGGCTTCATCTCAAAATGGAGCTTGTAAATGGGACACACAACTTAGTCAAGCAATGTTTAAATATGAAAAATACTTAAACGGACAATATGAAGCAGACGATGCAGGCATTCTTCTTCCGTTAGGGTATCGAAAAATGAACTGCCTTCTTGATTCAATTATAAAAAAGGGAAAATATGATTTCAATCCATATAATTTGCTTTGGCTGACTGAAATTCCGGATTCTATTTTTTATTTGTCTCCCGCTAGTGTAAAGTATTTGATTGAAAATAAAAACAAACTTGTAAAAAATGCAGGTCGTTTGTTAGTCAATGAGAAAATGAAAAAAAATTATTCAATAGACAACAATGTTATAGAAAAAAACACAACGATAAAAACTTTTGATTGGTTTGTCTTTTTTTAAAAGGTAAACGATTCCGAGGACGTTCTAGTCTAAATCAACTCCAAGGGATTTAAAATTTCCTATGATTGGAGAGGTGTGGTTCAACATGAAAATAAAATGCTGTTTTTTACTATTGCTTGTTTTCCTGGGCTGTGAGAAAAGCGAGGAAATAGAAAAAGTAGATCCGGTATTTAGCGAAAAATCAACCCTTGACAGTGCGGTGATAAATCGATGCAAGCAGTGCTCGTATAATGAAGACTTTTATATGACTTTTGAGCTGTTCTTGAGATATTACTTTAGTCATTTTGACAACTCTTTTTCTTTAGATGATGATCTTGTGATTTACAAGCTCTCGGCGGATGACAATTATTTTATGTACTCCAAGAACAAAGAAGTAAATAAGGTCTGGTCGGGTGTTTGCGGTGTATATGAGAATCTATCGCCGGAGCAAATGGAAAGATTAAATAATATTGAAAATAAAGTAAGAGTTGTGACAAAAAAAGAATCGACAAAAAATGGACCAAGAATTTCCTTGTTCGTGTGGAAGGGTAAAAGCAAAAAGTATGGTACATTAAAAGATAGATTTGAGTATTTTCCAGGCAATGAAGAAATCAGAGGAGAAGATGACATGTACAATTTCTTTGCGAAAGAAGTCTTTGTTCATGGATGCAAAAAAACATCTTCTATTAACTTTTTAAGTGACCGAGGGCAAGCTCAAGTGAAGAAACTCTAAAAGAAAGCGGATAAGGATTATGATGCAGAAGTTTTCCTGTATTGTGTTGAGCTTGTTTGGATTGCTATATGCTGACTGTCCCCAAAAAATGGTGCAGTCGGACTTATTTATGATTCGTGATACAGGGAAACAGTGCGTTGTATATAACGAAATAGAATTAAGCGATTGTGTTAAGAATTTTCCATACAAGAATTATGTTTTTTTGATAGATTATGTGAGCACATCATTAATTGTATGGAATGATTATATGGCGTATTTGAATGTAAGTGTGCCTGGAGGCGTGTCTAAGAAAAATGGGAAATGGATAAGAAAACCTGATGCAAGAAATTTTTGTGTTGATAAAAATGGTATAAAGGAAATAGACTATTATGCTCCATATGCCAAAGAAACAATTGAAGAAAAAATACGAAGGATGGCTTCTCAAAAGCGTAAAATGAAATGATTAAAAAGGGTCGCCCCGGCGGCCTTTTTCTGTGATTAGTTTGTGCTGAAATCTTGCTAGACGAGGGTGTTGTCGAGCCCGAAGACTTCGCCGAGCTGCTTGTCGTCCATGTCGGCGAGCCAGGTTTCGCCCGCGCTCACGGTCATGTTCGCGATGGACTTCTTGGTTTCCAAAAGCGCGTTGATTTTTTCTTCGAACGTTCCCTTGGTGATGAACCTGTGGACCTGCACATTGCGCGTCTGCCCGATACGGAAGGCGCGGTCGGTGGCCTGCGCTTCGATGGCGGGGTTCCACCACAAGTCGTAATGGATGACCTGCGATGCGGCGGTGAGGTTGAGGCCCGTGCCACCCGCCTTCAGCGAGAGGATGAGCACCTTGCATTCGGGGTTCTTCTGGAAGTCCTCGATCATGGAGGTGCGCTGCGTCTGCGTGCATCCGCCGTGGTAGAAGTGTGTGCGGAGCCCGAGTTCTTCCGTGATGGTCTTTTCGAGCAGGAATCCCATCTCAGCAAACTGCGTGAAGATGAGCGTCTTTTCGCCCTGTTCCTGGATGGAGGTGAGCAGGTCGAGGAGCATCTGCATTTTGCCGGAGGAAAGGGCCGGCGCGCTTGTGGCCGGCACATTTTCTGCTGGCGTCGCTTCTGCAGTTTCTGCCTGCGGGTCGCTCGCTTCGGCGACTTTCTCCTGCGGTGCAACAGCCGCGCCCTTCAAAAACGTCGCGGGGTGGTTGCATATTTGCTTCAAGGCGAGAATCATCTGCAAAATGATTCCCTTGCGCTTGAATAGCGCGTGCGCGTCGTTCGCCTTCTCGCTCAGCGCCTGCTCCATCTCGAGTTCCTGCATGAAGTGCTCGAGCGTCTTCTGGTACAGCGCCGCCTGCGGCTTGGTGAGTTCGGCGTATTCGTCCTGGATAATCTTGTCGGGCAAGTCGCTGATGATGCTCTTGTCTGTCTTGAGACGGCGCAGCATGAAGGGGGCGGTAATCTTCCGGAATGTTTCCGCCACTTTCTCGTTGCCCATTTTCTGGATGGGCGTCTCGAACTTCTCGCGGAATTCGGCGGCGCTCGGGAAGAACCCGCGGTTCGCGAAGTCCATGATGGTCCAGAATTCCATGAGGCGGTTTTCGACGGGAGTGCCGCTCATTGCGATTTTCATGGGGGCGCGCATCCGGCGCAACAGCCTGCTCTGCTCGCTGTCCGCGTTCTTGATGTTCTGCGCTTCGTCGATGACGATGGCCTGCCACGGGCGTTCGTTCAGTTCTTCGAAGTCCTTGCGGAAGGTGGCGTAGGTCGTGAGCAGCACATCGGCGTGGAACTTCTCGAGGTCGCGGCTTCCGCCGTGGTAGGCGAAGAACGTGAGTTCTGGCGCGAACTTCTTGATTTCGACCTGCCAGTTGCACAACAGGCCCGCGGGCAGCACGACGAGCGCCTTCTTTTCGGCGAGCTTGCCTTCTTCGTGCATCTTGAGGAGGAATGCGATGACCTGGAGCGTCTTTCCGAGGCCCATGTCGTCGGCGAGGATGCAGCCGAAACCGATTTCGAGGTTCTTGTACATCCACGAGTAGCCGCGCACCTGGTAGGGGCGCATGGTCGCGTTCAGGTGCTCGGGGAGGGGTACTTCGGTTTCGGCGCGCCAGGCGTCGAATTGCTGCTTGAATTCGCCCGCCATCTCGACCGGAACGCCGTCGCATTCGCCCGTGAAGCATGCCTGCACGAGTTTCGCCTGCGTGATGACCGGAGCGTCGTCCGCGCTTTCGTCGCCCGTGCCGTCCTTACCAGCGTCGGAGATCTCGCCGTCGTTGCCCGCGGCGCTTTCTGTGCCTGCGTTTGAACCTTTTTTGCCGGCGCCTTCCTTACCAGAAGAACCCGAGGCGTTCTTGCCCTCCAACTTTTCGCGGATGGCTTTCAAATCCTCTTCCGATACGGTCACGTACTGCGACTTGTATTTCAGAAGTCCGTCCGCGTTTTCGGCAAGTTCCAGGAATTCTTCCGCGGATACGTTCTCGTCGCCGATTGCGATTTCCCAGTCAAAGTCGAGCAGGTCGTTTGCGGTGAACGCGCCGAAGCTCATGCTGCCCTGCAGGCGCATCTTGGGCTTTGGCTTGCCCACGTTCAGCAGGTTCTTGGGGATTTCGGTCTTGATGCCGAAAATTTCGAGTTTCTTGAGGCAATCCTGCAAGAATTCGAGCAACACCGCGCCCTGCATCATGATGGGGGAGGCCGCACGGTTCTCGATGTATGCTCCCATCGGCTTGAAGGAATCGGCGATGCCGTTCAGGATGTTCAGAATCGAGAGGAGCCGCGCATCGTTTTCTTCGAACAGGGTGGAAAGCGGCGTGAGCTTGTCGGCATCGAATACGAAAACTTCGAGTGCGACCTGCTCGCCGGTCTCGTAGCACTTGAAAAGCAGTTGCGTGCGGAAATCCAAACTCGAGTAGACCGAGAACCACTTCTGGATTTTTCCGGGGATGGCATGCGCGCTATTGGCGAGCTTTCCCGAGACGCAGTTGAAGAAGAACGAAAGCAGGTTCCCGTGGTTCGTCTTGAGCGCGGGCTTGTACGTGTGCGCGAAACGCAGCAATTGCGAGATGAACAGCGAAAGCACGTGTTCCGCAGGTTCCGCAATTTCGACAAATTCGTCTTCTTTTGCCGTGAAGGCGAAATGCGGCGGGACGGCGGCCTCGATGTCCGCGACAATCCCGAGGATATCGGGCAACATTTCGGCAGGCATCCATCGCATCTGCGCGACATCCTTGCCGATCCAGAAGACCTGCGGGTAGATGGCGCCCGTTCTCACCAGGTGGAATGCGACGTTCAGGAGCTGCAGCAGGTAGCGCACGGAGTAGCTGTGCCACGAGAGGTTCCCCTTGTCGAGGCAGCAGAGGGCGCCCATCACGCTCGAGACGTTGAGCCCGCTCTTGATGACGTTCCCGTTTTCGCCCGACTGCTCGAAATACCAGCGCCAGCCGTCTTTATGGAACAGGCGCAAGTTTTCCTTTTCCATCAGGAATGTCTTTGCGTTGTTTGCCCGGAAGTGCTCGGCGAACACGTCGAAGTTCTCGTAGTTCAAGAAGAACTTGCGGCAGCCCTCGAGCTCGTCGGTGTAGCTCTTGCGGAAGTTGCCCGCAGTGCAGAACGACGGGAAGTTCTGCAGCATGGCAGGCAGTATGCGCGAATAGTCCTTCCACTCGCCGTAGTTGAATACGGGCAGGCGTTGCGGCGGCGTGCGCGAGACGTTCTGCGGGGAATTTGCGAACAAGCTAGCGCTAGCGTCTTCGGCGAAGTCGAGGCTGTTGTCGACCTTCTCCTCGAAAATCTTGTTCTTGATTCCCGATGTCCGCACGAGGCTCTTCTCGTAGGGCGCGTCGAGGTCGGACTGGATGGCGGGGCTGTTCTTGTAGTGGGCGAGGTCGAGCCCGTGGAGCTTGAACAGGAGCGACGGGTCGGAGCCTGCCATTTCGGCAATCTTGAGGAAGGTCGCGGCGATGTACTTGCACGGGACGGGATCGCGGCAGTCGCAGCCCATCTTCACGTCGTCGCTGCTGTCGAACAGGTTGATGCCGCTCTTTGCGAGCAGGAGCTCGGTGGGTGGGTTCATCGCACCGTTTTCGAGCGCAAGCATCTCGGAGGGCTGCTGTTTTAGCAGGTTGATGAACACGCCAATCTTTTCGTCGTGGAATTTGGGAAATACGATGTAATTGTTGTGGAGCCCGCCGTTCGGGCCCTTCACTACGGAAATGACGCGGTTGTCGATGATGTCGATGCTCGTGACCTGCCCGCGTTCCACGAAGCGCATGCCTTGCAGTACGGTCTGCTCGTCACACGACCGGAAAAGGCCTTCCAGCCATTTTTTACACCACCACGTGTTGCCGTACTTTCCAAAATCCATTGCGCCAAATATAGTAAAATTTGCTCATTTGTGCATTTTATTTGTAATCTCTGTCGGGGTAAATTGTATTTACAATGAAAGGAATTGGTTAAATAATATATTTGTGCCATGGTCAGGAGATTCATTATCGTTTTGTGCGTTTTTGCGGTGGCTGCTTTAGCTCAAAATACAGCGGTACCCCTTGCGGAAACAGATTCTGTTGCATACTATGAAGAAATGTACGCTTACAATTACCAGAAATTCCGAGCAGACGAATCTGTTGCGGATGCCTTTTTCTGGACGAGCGTTACGCTGAGTGCTCTTGCTCCGGTTTCCGCAATGTTGCTTGGAGCAAGGTCGATGGGTTGCAATGTGAACGGAGATAACGATTGCAGTGCATCGGCCTTGGACATTGGGATTGCCGTGCCGCTACTTCTCTTTCTGCCGTCGTGGATAACCTACGGAAGTTTCACTGTGGCAAAGAATATCCGTAAGAAGAATTATAATCTGTACTACATGAAAAAGGAAGATTATATAAAGCGCAGGGAATTAGAGAACGGCGGGACAGAAGTACAATCGCTGTCCGTACAGGTATTGCCTTTGGCAAATCCTGTAGATAATCGCTATGGTATCTTGCTTGCCTTGAATTTTTAAGTGGCGGGAACATGCGGGCCCGCTGTTACCAGCTCTGCTTGCCAATCGTGGAATAATCGCACATGCGGCTGTTGCATTCGCGCAGGCGGTCGCGGAGGAAGTTGGTGCGGTCGCGGTTGACTTCGTAGCTGCAGCGGACATCGATGGTGCCCGGCATGACTTCGCAGCGGCTGGTCCTGTACTTGATCCAACGAAGTTCGGTTTCCTTCAGGGCCTTCTGTCCGTCGCTGTTCAACTTTTCTCTCAGTTCCTTGTAGACATCGTTCAGTTCCTTGTCGGATTCGACAAAGAGCTTGCTCAAGCAGTAGGTCCTGTCATAGGAGTTCTTGTATTTGTCGCAGTTGGTCTCGAGCGCGAAGGAGGGGACTGCAATGGCGAGCGATAGGGCAATGAGCATCTTTTTCATCTTGTTCTCCGGTTGTTTTTAAAAATTATAGTTTATTCCGAGAGTTTATGAGAACAAGGCCGAAACAAGCTAGCACATAAGCGAGGAAGAACCACAGGAGGGCGGTCTCTACGCTGTCGCCGTAGTGTTGGTAGGGCGTATCGCGGGTCTTGAGCTGCATCTTGCGCTGGATGACGGCGTCTACGAAGATGTCTGTGTTGAGGTCGTAATGGCCGTACTGGTCGATGAACGCCGAGACGCCGCTGTTCGCAAGCCTCGCGGTGGGCATGCCGTTTTCGATGGCGCGGTAGCGTACCAGGTTCAGGTGCTGGTAGGGGGCGGTGCTGCGGCCGAACCAGCCGTCGTTCGTGATGTTCACCATCAGGCGCGAGCCCGCGTTGATGGCCTCGCGTACGAGGTCGCCGAATATCGCGTCGTAGCAGATAAACGGTGTCCACTTGAACGGCTCGTATACGGGGGTTTCCTTTCCGGGCACAAAGTCGCCTTCGCCCAGGTCCACGTAGTTCAGGATGGGGAAGATTTCATCGAAGGGGATGCGCTCGCTGAAGGGTACGAGGTGCTTCTTGATGTAGCGCTGGTAAGAGAGGGGGTCTTCGGGCGAAAACAGGAACGAGGCGTTGTAGATGTCGTACTTGCGCACCTTTTCGGATCCGTTGCGGTGGAAGTCTAGCGCTCCCGTGAGGATGCTCGCCTTATGTCGTTCCGTAAGCTTGTGCAGTTCCCTGATGGTCGCGGGCTGCCTGCGGATATGGTCCGGGATGGCGGTCTCTGCGAGGATGATGAGGTCGGTTCCTGTCTGCACGCTGTCGTTTACCATGCCGAAGGTCTTTGCCGTGATGGAATCGAACCGCGCCTTGCTCCACTTTTCTCCCTGCTCGATGCTCGGCTGGATCATTGCCATCCGGGGCGTTTCCGGTGCGTCGGCGCCGTAGAAGGGCTGCGCCTCGGGTTTGGAAAGCACGACGGATCCATGCACGAGAAGGATAGAGATAATCAGCAGGGGTACTGCGAGCGGGAGCTTCGCGCAGATAAACTTCGCGCGGCTTTCGTTTGCTGGCAATTTCCACGGGCCTTCGATTGCCTTCGCGACAATCATGTTCGATGCGATGATGAGCGCCGTGTACCCGAAGATGCCGATTACGGAAAGGGCCTGCAGGAGTTCGAGCGTGCTGCCGAAAACATAGCCGAGGTGGCTCCACGGGAAGGCGAAATCGCCGCGGGTGCGCGTCATTTCGAGACCGGCGTAGAAAATGGGGTAGAGTGCGAGCAGCCAGGCGCGGCCACCGAACTTGATGTTTTTCGCGAGCGTGTAGATGAATGCGGCGAACACGCTGTAGGCGCTGAAGAACGCGATGAGGAGCATGACCCCGAGGCAAATGAGGCCGGAGGGGGCGGAGTCCACGTGCATGACGTTGTAAATCCAGTAGTAGTTGATGGTGTTGTACACCATGCCCGACCAGAACGTCGCGAAAATCGCGGTATTCCTATTGTAACGGTTGAGGACGATAAACCAGGGCACGAGCAGCACGAGGGCGGCGGGGCCGAGCGGGAGCGGCGGAAATGCGAATCCGAAAAGACCCCAGGCGATTGAACTCAGGAGGAGCGCACGGCGGGAATCGAATTCGCGGAAGCGGGCCACGTTCCAGCGGGCGAAAAGTACGAGCCAGAAGATGAACAGCGGGATGAACAGGGTGGCTATCTGGTACAGGCCCGCATGCCCTGTGCCGGTATCGTCACCGAGGGTGTAGTCGAGGGCGAGGGATATGAACTGCAATATGCCGTAGGTATAGATATGGCGCCGGAAATGCGTTCGTGATTCGCTTGAAAACAGGAATCCGAGCGCGATGAGGAACGGGGCGAACTGCTGGGAATCCGAGTAGAGTCCCGGTTCGTCGGGCCGGAGCGCAAAACAGGAGACTTCTACGGCAATCAATACCGCGAGATAAATCCAGTAAATTTTCGGGAGCGCTTCCAGTCGAGTTTTAATTTTGTTCAACATAATTTAATTCTACTTCTTACGCTTTTACAGCCCGCTTTTGTCTTGGGGGTTGAATATGAGCACGAATTCGCCTTTGGGCGGGTGCGCCTTGAAGTGCGCCGTAATCTCGGTCGGGGTTCCGATGAGGTGTTCCTCGAACTTCTTGGTGAGTTCGCGCATCAGGGCGATTTTGATGTCGCCGAAAACCAGCTTGATTTCTTCGACGAACTTGTCGATGTTGTGCGGGCTTGCGTAAAAAATCTGGGTCGCTTCTTCGTCCTTCAGTTTTTCGAGCAGGTGGATGCGCTGAGCGCTCTTCTTGGGCGAAAAGTACTGGAAGGTGAAATGGTCGGTGGGCATGCCGCTCGAGACAAGCGCGGTAATCATGGCGCAGGGGCCGGGGATGGCACGCACGTCGATGCCTTCGCGTACACATTCACGTACTAGGTTGAATGCCGGGTCGGCGACGCCCGGCGTACCCGCGTCGCTCACGAGCGCGATATCGCCTTCGTTCTTCAGGTATTCCACGTACTTCGGGGTCACCTTCTCCTTGTTGAAGTCGTGGTAGGCTTCCATCGGGGTGGTAATCCCGTAGTTGTCGAACAGGATTCGCGTATGTCGCGTGTCTTCGGCGAGTACGAGCGGAACTTCCTTCAAAATCCGCACGGCGCGGTAGGTGATGTCTTCCATGTTCCCGATGGGAGTTGCGACTACATAGAGTGTGTGCATTTTAAAAGTCCTGTGCGGAGTTCAAGTCGGTGCGTCTCCCGAGCTGCGTTTCGTACCGGATGCGTTCCAGCAATTTGCGGTGCATTTCTTGCGAGGCGTCATTCACGAGGTCGGCGCGGAGTTTTCCGTACCAGAACGCTTCCACGTGTTCGCTTTCTTCGAGTTCCGCCTTGAACGTGAGCGAACCGTTGCAGAATATGCGCACATTCATCTTGTAAATCCATGTCTCGCTTATGGGGAGTATTGGCCAGAAGGGAATGAATGCCGCCCCGATGGTCCAGGCGCTCGGTTCTTCGTCTTGCTTGACAGAGGCGTCGATATGCGCCACTCCGCGGCAACTTTCCATCGGATAGCTTGCGGAATCGATTACGCGAGTGTAGGCGCGTTGCAGGTTCGTGTCCAGATAAACGGTTTCTCCGGCGTATGTAATCGTAATCGGCTCGAAGAACGGGATGGTCTTCGGGTACTCTTGCAGTTCGTATTTCGTGAGGCTCATTGAGCAGCCGGCGAAATACAGGCACAGCATGCCTGCGAACATCGCGAAAGCGAAGGCCTTTACCTTGGAAAATCTCATCGCCTTAAATATAGATTCTTTTCCTGATTCCGTTCTAATTACTATATTCCTCCACGATGTCCTTGCCCGCTTATTTCATATCCGACGTGCATCTCGGGGTAAACCCTCCGGGAGCCCTTCCTGGGCGTGAAAAAAAACTCATCCAGTTCCTGGAATTTATCAGGGGAAAGGCCTCGCATTTGGTTTTGGTGGGCGACCTTTTTGAATTTTGGTACGAATACCGCGATTACGTGAACCGCAATCATTTTGAACTGTTTTTCGCGCTGCGTGAACTTGTCCGTTCCGGCTGCGAGGTGCACGTGATGCAGGGAAACCACGATTTTGCCTACGGGGATTTTTTCCCGAAAACGCTCGGCGTGCAGGTTCACAGGAGCCTCGTGCTAGAAATTCAGGGCAAACGCGTATTTTTCCATCATGGAGACGGGGTCGCTAAATCCGATCGCGGTTACCGCATCATGCGCCGCATACTCGATTTGCCGCTCAATCGCTGGCTCTTTAGACAAATTCATCCGGATCGTGGCATGGCTATCGCCCGTTTTGTGGGCCGCAATAGCCGTAAACTCGGGGAATCCCGCGAAATCAATATAAATGAATATCTCGATTGGGGTACATCCGTCCTCAAACGGAGAAATTGCGACATCTGCGTCCACGGACACCATCATATTGCGGGTATCTGGAACGTGAAGAATGGCGTAGTCGCTTCTCCCGGGGAGTGGATATGGAAACCCGCCGTCCTCCGTATGGAAGAAGGCGGGCTTATCCTTGATACGTTGTAGTGAATCCTACTCGGACACACCGTCCGCGTGAGTTTCCGACGCCTTGATCATCTTCTTACTCTTGTTTTCACCCCAAATAGCGCTGATGACGTCTGTTTCTGAGAAGTTTTCCCAGAGCTGGTCGACCCAGCACCAGTGGTGGATTGTGTCTCCACGGTCCACGATGATGCCTTGCTCGTTGACCCAATTCTTGTGTACGGAGAAGGTCATGGGGTCGCCCTTCTTTTCCATACCGAACTGGTCCTTCACTACCGCGGCTTCGAGAGTCCAGGACTTGCCGTCCGTCATCTTGTAAATCGCGATGTTGAAGGCCACTACAACGAGCAGGGTGATTCCGGCGAAGATGTAAATCTTCTTCGATAGGAAGAAAATTGCCAACAGCAGGATGATGATGGCAAGAATGCCGAAATTGTAGTGCACGCTGTAGAAAGCTTTCAGAACGTCTATCATAATTGCGCCTGTGGTTTACTTTTTGGCCTTAGCGGCTTTGGACTTCGCCTTCTGCTCAGCGACCAAGCTGGCCACGCTGAACGTGACGACCTTGCCATCGATTTTGCAGGCGGTGCGGAAGCTCTTGGTCGGGAGCGCGATACCGTGGGAGGAAAGCGTACCCATGAAGGAGGCATTCGCATGGCTTGCGATGGTGCGGACGTTGATGAAGCCCTTCTTGCTGAAGGTCAGGGTGAATGTTTTCTTGCTGGCGTCGTATTCGGCGACCATGGTGTCGTTCTTCGCGGTTTCGACGGCAGTGCTGGTGCGCTTGTCGAAAATGATGGTGCCGCGGGAATCGATGGAGAGCATCGGGATACCGACGGAGTTACGGCAGGCAAACGGCTGCCATGCGCCTTTCTTCTTGGCGGGGGCCTTGCCGGTGAATACGAACCTGGTGCCTTCCTTGACCATGGTATAGGGCCCGGGGGCAATCTGGAAACCGGTAGCGTTCATGGCACCCTTGAAGTACAGCAGGTAGCCAGCGCCGTTCGGCATGAAACGGAAGGAGGACGTCTTGAGCGTCTTGGTGGGGGTCACAGCAATGCGCTTGCCCTCAGTATCGACTTCGATATCCGCATAGGGATTCTTGTCGAGCTTTAACTCCTTCATTGCCTGGTTGGAAAAGCGGATGAATCCGCGAATATCCATCTTGATGTTGATTTTGTCCATTTTATACACCTCATCTTTGATTGTTATTTGCTGCCCCCTGCCGTATAAGTTAGCATATTTCGTGCAGGGATGTCAAGTGCTGCTGTGAGAAAAGTCATATGTAAAAAAATCATTTTTCTGTAATTTTTTGACAAAATTATCTGTAAATTTTTTTGTTACTTTTTTGCCACAATCGTGCTGGAAGCCTTGTAAAATAAGGGATTGCCATTTTTACGTATCATTCATTTATTGCGATAGACAAAGTTCTACGGAGGGTATTTTGACCGCGTTCCACAGTGCTAATTTGCCCGAAAACATTAATAAACCTGTGATTTCTGTCACCAAACATTTTCCGGTCTGCAAGCAAAAATGTGTGATTCCTTGCAACATCTAGGGTTTCGGGGGATATTTGGACGTCTGCGCGGACGAGAAATTTGGGGTAAAGCAGCCTGTATTTTCCGCTTATTGCGTCGGCGATACTCGTTACCGGATCGATAAGAATCAGCTTTTTTTCTTTCCCGGACAGGTTTGCGGCAAGGATTGCGCCCGTCCCGCGGCCCGCGAGGTATGCCGGGTGGCCGTTCACTTGGCTCGCGCATTCCAAGATTCCGCGGGCATCCTGCTCGAAAGTCTCGCTTGAAGGTGTTCCCTTGTTTTCGCCGGAACCCCTGTAGTTGAAGGCGACGAGGACCGTCCCCTCCATTTCTTGAACTTCTGCGAGGAACTGTGCAGCGTCTTCGTCGGCGTCGGGGAAGTAGAGCAGCGTGGCGCTTCCTTCGTTCCCGAGCGTCCAGCCTTCAAGAACCGTGCCGTCTTCTACGGTACACGAGATGGACTTGGCCTTGCCGGCGATGGCTTCGCGTGCTTCCTTGTGCGTAATGGCTCGCGGAAACGCATTTCTGCGTTCGGTGAGCGCAAGGTAAAAGACCATACTTACGTAGATGAGAAGGAGTGCGCCAGCGATACGGAGGAGGCGTAAGCTTATTCCTAAAGCTTTTTTCTTAACATCCATGCGCCAAATTTAGAAAAAAGCATGACAAATTTGGACGTAAAACTTATGTAACAAAAGCCCGGGCTCTTTGCCCCGCGGCCTTCCCGCGGGGTTTCCAGGAGTGCGAACAAGTGCATGCCGTAGCAATTTAGTCCCCAAAATGTTGCACGGACGATACGAAAATGTAACACGCAAGCCATGAAAACGCCTGACGGGCGGTATGTCCCCCCCGAAACATGGCGCCAGCGGCCTCCCCGTGTGCCCAAAGCGACCGATATTAATCGGTCGTGTGGGCGAGAGTGAGTGAGGAACCGTAGGTCTCGACGCCCGAAACGACGAACGAGCGGCCTCCTCGTGAGCAACAAAGCCCCTAGTATTAACTAGGGGCGGTTGCGAGAGTGAGCGCATACCGGAGTTATTTAATACCCTAAACGTAGCGCGAACGGATATGAAAGTGAGCCGAGAACGGCCGGTATTAACCGGCCGTGAAGGCGAGAGCGAGCGAGAAACCGGCGGTCTTGACACCCGAAACGCCGAACGAGCGGTCTAAAAAAGGACCTTCGCTGGGAGTATCAGCGAAGGTCCGAGGGATGGGATTGGGTGTTCCCTAAAATTAGACAATTTTTTCGCAAAAGGGTATAGTTTTTTAACAAAAAGTGTTCCCCAAGTGTTCTTTTTTGCCTTTTTCTTGAAAAATTCGTGATTTTCTGCAAATTTTTAGAAAACAGGGTGTTCCCAAGAAAATAAAAAATTATTTTTAGAATATAATGAACGTCTACGCCTACTACAATTACAGAAAATACCTGCAGGACTACTACGAGTACAGAAAGTCCGTGCAGCGTTATTTCTCGTACCGCTCCTTTGCGAAGAAGGCGGGGTATTCGTCGTCTGGGCTTTACCTCGATCTTATTCGCGGCCGCAAATCGCTTACGCCGCAGATGCTCCCGAAGTTTATCGCCGCCCTGGGTTTGAATGAACGCGAGGGCCGCTACTTCAGCCTGATGGTGGATTTCACCCATGCGACGACGCCTGCGTCCAAGCAGCAGATTTTTGATCAGATGTCGGCGCTTCTGCCGCGAACCGTCAAGACGCTCACCAAGAACCAGCAGGAGTACTACAGCAAGTGGTATTATGTTGCCGTTCGTGAATCTCTTTCTGTACTCGATATAAACGAAAAGAACATCCAGGAAGTGGCTCTGTTCCTGAACCCGAAGATTACGCTCCCGCAGGCGAAGCAAGCTATCCAGCTGCTCCTCGACCTCGGACTTATCGACCTCGCTGAAGATGGCTTCTACCGTTCCGTGAACAAGACCATATCGAGCGGCCGCGAAATTGCCCCGCTTTTCGGTCATCAGTTCCAGAAACAGATGATTGATCTTGCAAAAGACGCTCTGGACCACTACAGCACCGAACGCAGAAATGTATCTTGTACTACGATGAGCGTGTCCGCCGAAGGGCTCGAACGCATCATCAACAAGATCGACGTGTTCCGCAAGGAGGTGCTGGATATTGTGCGGTCGGATAGCGGAGAAACCATGGTGTGTGAGTTGAACGTTCAATTTTTCCCTCTCAGCAAGGAGAAGGAAGCCAAGTCTGGTAAGGACGGGGAGGACGCGAAATGAAATACTCTTTGACCATGGTCATGGCTTGCGGCGCTTTACTTTTGGCCTGTACCGGCGGCAAGGACGTTGGCGGTACGGCGACCGATACCGAGAACATGATGACGGCATCGGTGACGGGGCTTGTGAAGCGTTCTGACGGAACGCGCGCGGATTCTGCCGTCGTGCGCATGTCGCGTGTTTATTCCCAAAATGAATCGATTGGCGTTCCCGAGTTCGTTGAGGTGAGGACCGATACAGCGGGCGCATTCGCATTCGATTCCGCTATCGCCGATACCTTCCAGATTGCGGTCATCGACGAGAACGTCGAAGAAATTTCTTACCTGCCCCGCGTGGCGGCTGCGTCTACCAAGGGTCTTGAAAAAATCAAACTCGAGAAGGCGGCTCGTTTTGCGAGCGTGCTCTACTACGATCGCGAGTCCGAGCCTGCGGTCGAGGTCGGGTCTCACTTCCTGGTGTACATGCCGGGCATGCCTTTTGTGCAGAACGTCTTCGCGAAGGATTCGTTCTCCATGCTCATTCCGGCTGGTTCCTGGTGGTTCGGGTTCTGCCCGGGTGACCCGCAGATGGTCGCCAAGCTGCAGGATTCCGGCGTGGCCGACAGCCTTATCTACCGCGTGTGGAACATGGGTTCCATGGAGGTGGATGCGGGCGATACGCTCGATGTGGGGCCGTTCTACTGGAGCACCGAGTTCGATGTCGATACCCTTATCAAGGAAAAGAACGGCGATGGCAAGAACCGGTCCAGGATCTCTGGTCAGGTGAGCTGCGATTCCGGCAGGGTCTGCTCGGGCGTCGAGGTCATGGCGATTACGGATATCTACGGGTTCGAGTTCGTCGGGGATTCCTCCGTGTTCAAAGCCCAGACGGTCACGGATAGTGAAGGGCGCTGGTGGCTCCCCGTTCCGGCCGAAGTTCCTTACGACAGTTTCCGCGTGGAATTTCGCGCGGAAGGTGGCGATTCCGTGATGATGGGTCTCAGCCGTTACGTGATGGCCTCCGAAGTCGCTGACCTGGAAGACACTCTGGATGTGGGAACTGTTGAACTGACCGCCTCGTCGGGACTCGTCAGCACGATCGCCCTGGTCATCGGCCCGAGCGATTCCACGCAGCCGCTCATGGTGAACAGCGTGGTCGTGGGTGCGAAGGGAACGGCGCACTTTGTCCGCACGGTGACCTACAACTCCTTGAAAATCAACGAGATGCCCTCGGGCGAACAGGAACTCCTGCTCTATTCCGGCGATACGAAGGTGATTTCGACGCTGCAGGCGGCCGAGACTCCGATCGAGGAATACGTGGTGAGCACGTTCGTGAACTTGCCGAAGGGTGACGACCTCGAATGGCAGGGGATGACCTACACACCGCCGACACTCCCGAAATCTGCAAAATAATTGAAATTACCCCTTGCACAACTGAGGAATATTTTCTAAAGTTGTGCGCACACTGAGCTATGGTGTAACGGTAGCACAACAGATTCTGACTCTGTTTGTCTAGGTTCGAATCCTGGTAGCTCAACGAAACCCCTGTCATCCGGCGGGGGATTTTTTATTGCTGTAATGTCATTCCGGCCTCTGTGCCGGAATCGCCGTTACTTTGAAAAGAGTATCTTTGGAATAAATGGAATTTTTCGATTACTTCTCTCAATTGTACGGCGAACGCTGGCCGGCCCTTCTCGAATCGCTGAAGGGCGAGGGCTGCGCTACGGAACTTCGCTTTGGCGAGGGGCTCGAGCCGTACTACCTGGACGAGGCGTCCGTCTTCGCGGCCGAGTCGCTCGGGGTGCTTCCCGGTGACCGCGTGCTTGACATGTGCGCCGCTCCCGGCGGCAAGTCCCTGGTGCTCGCTTCCAGATTGAGGGGGGAGGGGTCGCTGCAGAGCAACGACCGCTCGCCCGACCGCAGGATCCGCCTTTCGCACGTGCTCGAAAATTCCCTGCCCGAACAGTGGCGCTCCGTCATCTCCGTGACCGGCTACGATGGCGTGAAGTTCGGCATGCACAAGAAGGAAAGTTACGACAGGATTCTCCTGGACGCCCCGTGTTCCTCGGACCGGCACGTGCTCAACGCTCCCGAGCACCTCAAGGTGTGGTCGGTAAAGCGCGTGAAGCGCCTTGCGGTGGAACAGGGCTCGCTTCTGGCTTCGGCGGTGGACGCCCTTGCTCCGGGAGGGACCCTCATCTACAGTACGTGCGCGCTTTCGCCGATGGAAAACGACGACGTGGTGAAAAAGATCCTCAAAAAGCGCCCCGCGATGCGCCTCGACGAGATCGCGGAAATACCTGCGGGGGCGGACCGTACCGAATGCGGCGTGCATATCCTGCCTGACCATGCCGAGGGACGCGGGCCCATATATTGCGCTAGGCTTGTGAAATCGGGCACATAACGGGCGAAAAACCCCGTTTTTGGCCTTTTTTCACGTATCTTTTTCTTTTCAAATAATATATCTTTAAGGTATGCTGAAACGATTCATTCCTTTCGTGTTTTTTGCTGTGCCTTTTGCCTTTGCCGCAGAATCTGCCCCAACCGCAGCTTCCGCTCCGGCAGCTCCTGTCGCGAAACAGGCCTCGCCCAAGGCAGCACCTGCAGTCGTCAATCCGGCCGATACGGCCACGACCCGCGAAGTGCCCGTGCGTTACTGGGTCATCGGGGACTCCGTGGAGCTTGAGGCCATCTTCGTGAAAATCGAGAAGGATACCGTTTACCTGCGGGCTCCGGACGAATCCACGCAGAAGATTTTCGATGCCATCAACGAAGCGGAAGCAACCGCTTTGCAGAAGAGCAATGGCCAGAAGGTCGAGGAAGAAGACGAATTCGAGGATGACGACAAGGTGGAAGAGAAGAAGCCCGCCGACATCATCATGACGGATGCCGTGAAGGATTCGCTTGCCGCTCAGTCCGAACTTGATTCTGCCGCCGCCGCCGAAGCGGCAAAGGCCGCGGAAGTCGCTGCCGATGCGGAAGATGACCTGGAAGCCGCTCTCGAAAAAGAAGAGAAGCGCTTGAAGATGGAAGAAGTGGCGAAGGTCGAAGCCGAAATTCGCGAACGCGAAATTCAGGATAGCCTCGCGCACGTGGTCGAAAACCCGTACATCAAGATTTTCCGCCTCGACCTGAAACGCCTCTACAACCTCGAAGACAAGGTCATGATTGACCTCTCTCTCTCGAACTACGTGGTCCCGGTCGTGAAGGAAGAGGAAGAGACGATTGAACTGTATCCTCCCGGAAAGGCGAACCTGCTTGTGGTCTCGAACCCCGAAGCCTGTTCCTTGTTCGTGAACGGCATTCCGCTCCACCAGATTGCACCCGACACCATCAAGAACATCAAGCCGGGCAAGTACACCATCTCCGTGATGAGGGTTCTGCGCGATGTGGAATGGTGGGGCACGAAAACGGTGAAGATCAACGCGGATAGCCTGAACAAGGTCGAAATCGCGGTGGAACGCCCGTCCACGAAGCTCACGCTCAACACGAACCCTGAGGCTGTCGAAGTCTATATCGGCAAGGAGCCGACGGTGAACCACATGCCCGACTACGAAACCGATGTCGTGGTGAATGAAATCAATCCTCAGCCGCAGCTGCAGATATTCTTCCGCAAGGTGGGATACCGCGATACCTCGATTACTACCGAAGTCAAGGCGTTCATGCCGAACTTCATCAACGTGGAACTGGAATCCGTTGAGGATGTCGAGTACATCCAGGGACAGAGGGAATTCAACCAGAAGCGCAGCGATCGCCGCGTGGGTAAGGTCTTCCTGTTCAGTTCCATCGCGCCGATTATTGCGGGCGGGGTGCTTTGGTACCTGGCGGAACGCAACTGGAGCAATGCCGCCGACAAGAAGCATGAATACAACCGCTCCGTGTTCGACAGCGAGAAGGCTCAGCGGCTCATCAAGGACAATCACGACCTGAACAAGCAGGGCGATATCAAGGGCGGTATTGCCGCCGGTCTCGGTGCCATTGGTTTGGGCCTCCTTGTGGCGGGGATTGTCTTTACCTTCTAGCGTGATTTTTCCGATGCGCAAATTGTTATTTGCTATTGTCCTGGCTTTCCTTGCGGGCCAGACTTTTGCGCATCCCCATGTCTTTGCCGATGTCAAGGTGAAGATTATGTACGACAAGGCCGGTTTTTGCGGGATTCTCAACCACTGGGTCTTCGACGAAATTTACAGCGCCGGGATGGTGGCTTCGGTCGACAAGAACGGTGATGGCAAGTTATCGGTGGAAGAGGGCAAAGGCCTTGAAGCTGCCATCTTGGATCCGATTGCAAAAAGCAACTACTACAATTACGTACAGGCTGGTTCGGAGTTCTTGAAGGTCCTGAATATCAAAAAGTTCAAGGCTTCTTTCGTGAAGGGCAAGCTTGTACTCGACTTTGTGTCGGAATTCTCGAAGCCTGCGGGTGCGGACTGGACTATGCTCGTGGTGGTCGTGGGCGACCCGTCGAATTACATCCAGATGACTTCCGATATGGAAAATGCGGAAGTTGATTCTCCGGCGACACTCGAGGTCGAATATTTTTCCGACGCGATTGATGGCCTCACGCTTTTCAAGGCGTTCCGTCCCGAAATAGAAGGCCTGTATTTGCGGTATAAGAAGAAGTAATATTTTGCCTGAATTTGTTGCAGTTGGGTTAAATTAGTTGAAATTCCTCACAGGCGTGTAATACAAGGGTACGCATTGGCACGATAAAAAACTAAATTCGTGTATATGCGGAGAATTTTTATTTCTGTTTGTTTTGCAGTGGCGTCTGTCCTGGCTCAGGTGGTGCCGGAGTCTGTTTCTAGTGAGCCTGTTTCTGATTCGTCGGCCGTGGCTGTCAAGGTCACCGATCCGGATTCCGTGAAGGTGGAAAAGGCGCCTGCGGATTCGGTGAAGAAGGGCGGACTTCTGGATGCTCTTTTCCCGGTCGAATCGGACGAGATGATTTCGAAGGGTCATGTTTATGCCGGTGCGACGCTTTCGCTTATCCAGGCGAACACCGAGGACGATGCGCTGAACATCCTTATTGGCGATGTCTACGAGGCCTATGGTTACACGTTCACGGTGGAGGCTTTTGGCGGGTACTTTTTCCGCGACGCGATGGCGATCGGCTTGCGTGCCGGTTATTCGCGCACTTGGTTCGATGTCGATTTTTCGATCCTCGAGGACTTGCTGGACGTGAAGGAACACCGCAAGTACGTGAGCAACGGGTTCTTCGTACAGCCGCTCCTGAAAAATTACCTGAAGGTGCTCGATTCCCGCCTGTTCTACCTCTTCAACGAGACTTCTATCATGGTGGAATATTCCTACGGTATCTCGCAGACGGATAACGGCGAAGACATGAAGAAGACGCGCAACAGGGGCTGGTCCATCGAGGCGGGTATCAATCCGGGTATCTGCGTGATGGTGCTGAACCGTATCGCGTTCGAAACTTCCGTCGGGCTTCTGGGCTTGAGCTCGAGCATCATCGATGTGGAAGAGAATAACGAGACGAAGAGCCGAGTCGTATACAATGTCGTGAATTTTACCATCAACCTCCTGGCGCTTAAATTCTCGCTGGTGACGTTCTTCTAAGGGGGCCTAGATGAAGTTTGATCTTTTGAAAAAGAAATTGTTTGTCGCGGGTGCGCTGTGCTCGTTCGCGCTTTTCCTGTGCGCCTGCAACGATGGGCCTAGCGTCCCGGTAATTCCTCCCGATGCATACGATTTTCTTGAAAATATGGACGATGCGGAAATCGATGTGGCGACGCATACGATTGTGCTTCCCGAAGGGGTGGATTCCTTCACGGTGGACAATGTCGCGGCCTTGGGCGGGAGCTCGTGCTATCTTGCCTTGGACGACGATTCCGTGGATCCTGAAATCGACTGGGACAACGAGGTGTCGACGGGAACGACGCTCGGTGTTGGCGAAGACGGCCTTAACTTGGTCATGCTCGATGGCGATAACCGCGTAATCGCCGTGTGGCACGTGAGCCGCGCCAAAAAGAAGTCTTCCAGCAGCACGAAGAAGTCCTCTTCGAGCGCAAAGGCCGCGTCCAGTTCCAGCGAAAGCGAAGAATCCTCGAGCAGCAAGAAGGAACCGGCAAGTTCGGCTGCAGAATCCAGCTCGTCGCAGGAGGAATCGTCCTCGTCGGAAGAGGCGGTATCTTCGAGCAGCGAACCTGCGGAAAGTTCCTCCAGCAAGGAAGAGCCCTCCTCCAGCAGCGTCAGATAGTGCTCGTTTATCAGGATGGCCCGGACCTGCCCCTCCGCGAGGGCGTGGAGCAGCTGCACGGGGCTGTCGTATTCGGCAA
>CACXXH010000008.1 GCA_902771595.1 Fibrobacter succinogenes
CCCAAGTGTCGTCGCCTGCTTTCTGGTAACGGCAGTTGCCCGTGGAGGAGGGGGTGAAGAGGGTGCTATATTCGGGGGTGAGGGTGACGGTGCCGCGCTCGGAGAGAAGGAACTGCCCGTCGCCTTCTACGGCCTGGATGACTGGCATCACGTCCCACATTCGCTGGCCGGTGTCACAGTTGCATTTCTCATACACCAGTTTGATGGGGTGGATGTCTGTCCAGGAGATGTCGCTGATGACTTGCTCGGGCAGATAGTCCACGGCTTGGCCTACCTCCATGGGAGAGAAGACCATATCGACGTCTTGGGGCCAGAGACGGAAGAATTCGTGTGAGAAGGCGCTGGCTTGCTGGAAGTTGGTTCATCATGTTTTTAACGTCTCTTAGTACTTGGCTGTTGACGTATTCGTTTTCTATTGGCATAGAACAAAGTATAATAAAAGACTACTTCTTCAACAGACGCATGATTCCCTGGCGGTTGAATTCCGGGGAATCCTTCGGGAAAGGGCTCTTCTGTTCGGCACGCAGCGTGAAGGTGCCGCATTCTCCCCCGTCGACCTCGGTACCGGACTTCGAGGAGATACCATCCACGAATATGGAATCCGCGACAACGGAAAGGATGTTCCGGAGCTCTTCGGGATTGCCGTTCGTACGCGAAATGCACAAATCCGGCGAATTGAAGACTTCCAGCCCGAGCGTGTAGAGCAGATTGTCGCTTTCCACGAAGTTGATCCAGGGGTCCATCGGGAATTCGCCATCGTCGAGTTCCTCGCGGAAGGCGTCGGCAGTCCAGGCCGTGCCCGACTGCTGCATGTACACGCCCGTCGCGCCCGCGGCAAGCACCTTCAGGATGGCGGAATTCACCATCTTGAGGTCATCCGCGCTCTTGAGCGTACCGAGCAAAAAGAGCAGGGACTTGTGCGAATCGATGGCGGCAGCCTCTTCCGCGCTCAGTTCCCGATGCTCGGCAAAAATACCCGAAAGGCCCGAGGCCGGGGCGTTGCGCACGACATCGAAACTCACGCTGCAACCGGGAACGAGAAGCGTCTTCGTGTCGGCACCGACGGACACCGTCTCCGTCAACTGGAAAGCATCCGCAGGGGCAACGGGAATCGGGAAAGCAAGGACAAAACGGTTCATTATCAACCTCAAATAAAATGTTTTACAGCAGCTCCCGAACCGCGGCCTGGAGCAGGTCTTCGCGCGGGGGCGCGGGCAGGGCTACTTTAGCCTGGAACGCCTTTTCAAGGGCACCGGCAGTGAAACTATGCGCGGGAATATAGGCGGCATAACCCGCAGAAGAAAGTTCCCTGGCGAGGACCGTCTGTTCGAACTGGCCGGGAGTCGGGACAAAAATGCAGCGCGCGCCGAGGAAGGCCAAGTCCATCACGGTGCTGTAGCCTCCCCTGCTTATCACCCAGTCGGCGTTCCTCACGGCGCGGGCGAATTCTTCCGTCGGAAGGTGGTTGTGGAACTCGACATTCCCTTCCTTCCACGAGCGCGTGCCCTTCTGCGGTTTCCCGAGCACCATCACGTGCTCGCCCGGAACCTGCGCGAGAATCTGCCGGAGAGCGGTCTCGAACTGCGTTCGTGCGGGTTCCACGCCCGAAACTATGGCGAGAACGTTACGGCCCGATGTAGACCCGTCCCCGGAGCCAAGCGTCTCAAGGCCCGCGAACCGGGAAAGGAGTCCCACATACCGGAGCGGCACCGGGCAGCCTTCCACATGCGAAAGCGCACCCGCATATCCGGGGAAACCTTCCACATCGGGGACCCACACCTCGTCAAACTTCTTCATCAGGGAATTATGCCAGCGGATGCCGATGCCTTCCAGCGTCGACAACGCGGGCGGGAAAGCGATGCGCCGCTGGTGCGTCATGTACACGCTATGCGCCCTGGTGGAATAAAAACCGAAACGGTTATCCGAAAAAACGACATCGTACCCGTGGCGCTCGACCATCTCTTCGGCATAGCGGTGCTCGTACCGGATGACGGCGTTCAAATGCGAACTCTTCTTGAGAAGCCAGAGCCCCATGTTGAACCCGTGCTTCGGGTAGACGATATTGTAGCTCGGCGCAATGCGCTGGCGCACCTCCGGGAAAACCTCACGGAAAAAGGCCGCATTCGCGGGCACAACCGCAATTTCGACCTCGGCTCCGTTACGGAGAAATTCCCTTATGACGGGCACGCAACGCGTCGCATGCCCTAGCCCCCAATCCAAAGGGGCTACAAATACTTTCACCGGGCCTCCAGCCAGGAGTGTGCCCAGTCGCCGTGGTCGCAGTCCTTGTTGTCGCCCATCTCGACCTTCAGGTTAAGATGGCGCACGCCGGTAATCTCGACATCCAACTTCTGTTTTTCCATCGAGTAGAGCTTCTTGGAGCGGGCAAGTTCGCGCCCGTCGCCCAGCACGACAAAGTAGGCTCCGTCACCGCAGGCGCTTTCGTCGTCAAGCCCGACAACCGCATGGAACATGTCGAACCCGCGCGGCAGCGTGTATTCGAGACTGGAATTCGCATGGGAGCCGATACCGTAACGGAACGGTTCGCCGTCCAGAGTGAGCCTGTGGTGTTCCACAGATTGGTTCACCTGCGGGTCACCCCAATCCTGAGCGTAGCGCTCCATCTTGAGAGCCGAAAGGAGGACCGCCCTGTCGGATTCCAGGAAGAAGTCCCTGTAGATGATGGTCGTATCGGCATCGGGCATGGAGCAGGTGAACAAGGCGCGGTTCATGCCGTTCCTGATTTTCAGGGAATCCAGGCGCAAAGTATCCGCCTCCAAAGTCAGCAAGATGTCACCCTGCTTTTCGTCGTTGAGCGAATAATCGCATGCGATGGACTCGGGGAAGCGCTTGTTCAATACGATCATCCCGTCCATCTGTTCGCTGACGGTGAAGTTCTGCGCGTAATGCGACACGCCCTTCTTGGAAATAATCTTGTAGATTACCAGCGGGTAGCCGAACTTCTTCGCATCCACGAGCACGCGTTCATGCTTGTAGCTGTCGAGAATCTTGTCGATCTGGTCGGTCGTCTTGAAACCCACCACGCGGCTTTCGCGGTTGACCTTGCCGTAACCGTCCTGACCGCGCACCAGATAGATGTTCCCGCCGGATTTCTGCATCCATTCGGCAAACACATCGGTGCTCCAGCCTTCGAACGTGCGTTCGCTGAAGGCGCTGTGGCCCTGAGCAAGCATCTGCCACGGCCTAGAGTAGATGAACACGGAATTCGCAGGGTAACTCGCCAGTTCGTTGTTCAGGAATTCCTCTTCGCCCAACAGCTTGTTCTTGTAGTAGAGCATGTTGTTGCGGTAGCTCGGGGCATGGTACAACATGAGGCCGAGTGTGAGGACGCATGCAAGCCCCATGACAATCGACGCGGCGGCATCCTTCCTCATCTTGGTCGAGAATTCAAGCGCATCGTAAAGGCCTAGCGCCATCAGGAGCGCGAACATCGGGAGCGCCACCAGCACGTAACGCTGGTTGATGTCGATGGTGAACGTGCCCGACACGTTGAACATGATGACGAAAATCTGCAAGCAGAAGAAAATACCCAAGATGAACCCGCGCACATAACGGCCAAAGACAATCATGCGCACGAGGAGCCACACCGTCGCCACAAGCAAAATGATGGTGAACGTCGTGTAGAACGGGTTCGTCATGATACCACCGAAAGACGGGTCGGTATCGAAGTTCAGCATCGTCACGATATTGGTCTTCAGGTTGAACCAAAGGTTATCAAACGAATGAGCCGCATGCTCACCGCCTTGGAAATCGTAACCGCGGTATGCCGCCATGTTGTTGACGCTCGGCCAGCTCACCGCAATCACGGAGGCGATAAATGCCGGCAGGCGATAGGGTTTCTCGAGGAAGTAGCGATAATAATAGAGCGCAAACGGAACAAAGGCAAAAACCGTCTCCTGGCGGGTCTGCGCAAAGAACCCGAGCAGCGGGACAGTAAGCAAGAAATGCTTCCACGTCACCTTATTCGTAGGTACAAACGCGTACCACGCCATGAGGAAGGTGAGCAGGCAAATGTAGAGGACTTCCGTCGAAGCGGAGCGGGCCTGCAGCAGGTATATGGGCATGCCGCCCAAGAAAGCCGTAGCCGCAAGCGCAAGCTTACTGCTCCCGAACCACTTGGACAGCGCGAGGAAGAACGCGATGAGGCTCAGGATGTAGAACGGGTAGTTGACAAGCAGCGCGGTATCGCGGTCGGGTTCCATGAAGTTGAACACAAGCGAATACACGAACCCGAGCGCCTTGCCCTTGAAGTTGTTCACTTCGGTCTTGCAGTCAAGAACGCCGTCGGTCCACACGCCCTCATTGCAGATGCCGCCCGTGTGCTGGAAGTACATCTGCAAGCCCATCGATTCCCAGCTCGTCTCGTCGCTCAGCACGCGGTGCGTATTGCTGATGTTGCCGAACATAAACACCGAGAAGAAAATCAGCAGCAGGGCGAGCCCGCAGAAGCTCTTGCCACTCGGAAGGAATCCCTTCAGGTGCTTCGCCACGAAGGGGATGTTGACGATAATGCCCGCAATCAGCAAGACGAACGTCGAAAGGATGGAGTAGTAACCCCAATCGATATCCCAGCGGCGCGCGTACGAAACGGTAAGGTTGTTGAAAATCAGGAACGCGACAAGCAATACCGCGACCGAGACCGCAGCCATTACCGCATGGGGTTTTCCCAGCATGAGCGAAGAAACCCAGTCACGCAGCGACTGTGCCAGCGACTTCTTCTCCGCCCCGCTTTCCTTCTTTACAGACAAATCCTTTTTTACAACAGAACTCTTATTTTCTCTTCTACTCATATCTCGATAATTTAGTTTATTTTTGAAACCTAACCCGTAATGCCGAGGCGCTCCATGGCAATTCTCTTGCCAGTCTGCACGTCGCTCTTGCCGCTACCGAGCTTCGGGAGCTCATCGACCTTCACAACGGCACCGGGGAGCATGAGCGGTGGGAGCCCCACTTCCTTGAGAAGGCTCTTCACCTCATCCTCGGACTTTTCGCCCGCATAAACAAGCACAATCTTCTCGCCCTTGCTACCATCGGGGACCGCCACCGCAAAGTGGTCAATCTCGTCGAACAGCGAGCATTCCGAAATCTTGAAGTCCACGGAACCGAGGCTCACCATCTCGCCGCCGAGCTTGGCAAAGCGGCTGTAGCGGTCCACAATCGTAAGGTAACCGTCCTCGTCCACATGGCCCTTGTCGCCCGTCTTGTACCAGCGCTTGCCGTTGATGACTGCAATCGCCTGCGCCGTACGATCCGGATCTTTCAGGTAACCCTTCATAATCTGGGCACCGCCAATCAAGATCAGGCCGTCCTCGCCCACGCCGAGTTCTTCCATGGTATCTGGGTCCACGATGCGGATCTGCGTTCCGGGGAGAGGAGCACCGACGGTACCCGGCTTGTTGCCCTCGATAACCGTCTTGTAGTCGTCCATGAGCACGTCCTTCGTGTTCACCGCCGCCACCGGAGTCGTTTCCGTACAACCGAATCCCTCGAAAATCTCGATCTTGAACTTGGTGCGGTAAAGCTGGCGCACGTCCTCGCGAATCTTCTCGGCGCCGGCGTATATGGCACGGACATGCGAGAACATCAGCGGGTGCACCGCGCGGTTCAGGCCCCACATGCGCAGGAACGTGCCCGTGGCCACCATGATGGAAACCTTGAACTGGGCACACATGCGCGACACGAGCCTAGCGTCCGTCGGGTCGGGGCAGGTCGCCACCGGCACGCCTTCCACAAGGCAAAGCATAGTCGTGATGGAGAACCCGAACGCATGGAACAGCGGGAGCGAACCGAGGAACACGTCCTCCGCGCTAGGCAGGAGCACGCTTTCGCACTGCTTGATATTGCCCATCAGGTTCTGGTGCGTGAGTTCCACGCCCTTCGGGCGGCCTTCGGAACCAGAGCTGAATATGATGGTCGCCACGTCGTCGAGGGTAACCTTCTTGAAGAAGCGCAGTTCCAGGTACCAGGCCGGCAGGAACATCACCCGCAGGAAGTTCTTCACGAGCGTAGACTTGTGGAGTTGCTCCTTCAGGTCTTCCATGTAATAGACCTTGTACTTGTCGAGCAATTTCTCCATCGGGAGGCCCTTCTGCTTGAGCTTCTCGACAAAAACGCGGGCCGTAATAATCGTCTTGACGTCGGCGACACCGCAGCAGTAGTCCATCGTCTCGGGCGTATTCGTGTAGTTCAGGTTGTAGACGGTCTTACCCTTGATGAGGCAGGCCATGTTCACGATGATACCCGGGCCGGAAGGCGGAATAAGCACGCCCACCTGCTTCTCGCCCGCCGTTAACTTGTCAATCATTCCCGAGAAAGAGAGAGCGGCAGTCGCGAGCGCATTGGCGGAAAGGTGGTTCCCGTCGGGGCTATACACCGAGGGGCCGCTCCCGACACGCTTCACCGTGCGAATCCAGGCGGAAGCCACCGGGCGCAGCTTGCGGATGTAGGTCGTCCATGCGGTAATCGAGAGTTCCTGCACGGCACGCTTCACCATCATCGGGCTCGTATCGAGCGGAAGGCTCTCGCCAAACGCGACAGAGACGATTCGGCCACCGCTATGCACCATATCCTTGAAGCCGGCGTCGGCCATGGAGTAGCTACTCCCCCACAGGCCCTGCACATAGAACGGCAAAAGCTTCACACGCGGCACGTCCTTGATGGCGGCCGAGTAATCCAGACGGAAGCGGCTCATGTTGCCCGTCGAAGTCATCGCGTTTTCAGGGAACATCACCACGGCTTCCCCACGCATGAGCGCCTTGCGGGCCGCCTCCATCGCGGGCTGCGGGTTCGAAATATCCAGGTCGATAGTCTCCATCTGCGAAAGCAGGAGCCTCACGTACCACTTCTCGAAAGGCCTGCGCGTAATCACGAAGCGCATCGGGCGCGGGCTTGCCATCTGGATCATCGCCCAGTCGATATACGAGATGTGGTTACCGACCAAGAGCACAGGACCTTCCCACGGGATGTTCTGCACGCCGGTCACGAGGAACTTGTAATGCACGGAGAGTACGGAACGCAAGAGCTGGCGGAGCAACGTCTGCGGCAGAGCCCAGAGCGCCCAGACAGTTCCGGCAAGGCACACAATGCCGAGGATGAAGAAAAGGTTCATCCTTTCGAGCCCGAAATAGCGGATGGCGACAATCGCTAGCACGTCAAACACGATAATGCAGAGGTTCTGCACCACGTTCGAGAGCGAAAGCACGTGGCCAGCAGAACGCGGTTTCGTGTTGTAGAGCATGGTCGCAAACATCGGGAGCGCGAAGATGCCGCCGCAGAACCCGAGGAGCGCGAACGCGATCGAGTTGTAGGGGCGCGGGATGAACGGAATGAGGAAAATGAGCACGGAGGCACCGGCAGTCCCCATCGGGATAAGGCCCATCTCGATAAAGTTCTTGGACATGCGCATCGCGAACCGGAAACCCGCGACAAGGCCGATAGCCGTACCGAAGATGGCATAGGTCGCGAGAGCGTCCTTGTCAAACAAGGAGCCGGAACTGAACTGGTCCTGGATGACGAACACCATGAGGAAGATGATGACCCAGAACATCGACTGTCCGACGAGCGCCTGGCGGAGCGGCCTGTTCTTCCAGGCCTTCGCCATCTTGCGACGAGCGTACTTGGTCGTCCAGTAATACTTCCAGGGGAACTTCAGATCCTTGTCGTAAGCACCGATGGAAGGGAGCCTGAGGGCAAAAACAAACGCGAGAAGCTGGAGCCCGCCAAGCGTATAGAGCACGGGCAATGTCAGGTCAGCGCGCACGGCAAAAGCGAGCGCCACGCCCGCGAAGAACATCGCGCAGAACGTCACTATCATGAGCGTCCCGCTTCCGTTCGCGAGGAAGCGAACACCCAGAAGTTCCTTCAGGTAGCCGTTCTTCGCCGGACTCTGGAAGGCCTGCAGCACAAAGAACAGCCCCACGCCGGCAAACATCATGATGAGGTTCCCGAGATAGGCACCCGCACAGAACAGGCCAATCACCGGGAGCGAAAGAAGCGTCGTCCACACAAGCACGCGTTCCTTCGGGTGCTTGTCCGAAGCAAAGCCCGCAGGCGTCAAAAGCAGCACGCAGGGCAGCAGGAACAGCAGGTGGAGCACATAGAACTGCCACGAACCCGTAGGCGTGAAGCCCATGCGGTTGAGAACCAGTTCAGTATAGGCAACAACCGCCGTCGAGACGGCAACCTGAGTAAAAGCCAAGCCAAAAAACGAAAAACAGCCTTTCACCTTTTTCATTTCAACTTTCCTTTCAAGATCAATCCAGCAGGGCACAAGCCCCGCAACCTTCAAATATAGTAAGCGCCGACATATATATAGAAGGACGGCCCCCGAATGGGAGCCGTCCGTAATAGTTCTAGGCGATATTTGGCCTAAACCGGCTTACTTCACTTCGAAGTAGTAGGTCTGGAGGGTCTTGCCTTCCTGAGAGAACTGGATAATCTGCTTGCCCTTCGGGAGATCACCAGTAATCTTGTAGAGGTTTTCGGCAACGTAGGTCACCTTAAGGTCAGTGGACTTGCTCTTATCCGGGAAGATACCCTTCACGTCGGTCTCGACGAAGCCCTTGCAGTCCTTGTGGTTTGCAACCTTGTCTTCAATCGCGGCGAAAGTCTTGGCGACGAGCGGAGCGGTGACGGAGGAAGCGTTCACGTAGAGCACGTTGAGCTTGCTGTCAACGACGAGCGGCTCCTTGAGGGTGAGCGTCTTGGTTGCAGCGGCGGCAGTCTTGCCCTTAGCCTTCTTGCCCTTCTTGTCAGCCTTGGGCGGAACCTTGGCACCATCGGTGGACTGAGCCATTTCGAGGCGGTAGCCGGCGACAGATTCGGTGCACTGGGTAGAGAAGAGCACCCAATCGTTGTTGATCTTGGTCGGGGCCTTTTCGCCCGTCTTGTAGAGACCCGGATTCACCTGATCGCTGTAGATGTAGAGCTTGACCTTGAGGTTCGGTTCGGCTTCGGAAGTCTGAACCGGGTTACGGCTCTTGATGTACTTGGAACGGCCGGCGAGGATGCGGTAGCTGCCCACGGGAACCTTTTCGAACTTGAATTCGCCCTTCTGGAGTTCAGCCTTGTACGGGTACTTTTCCTTGGTGGTCGTGAAAATAGTGGAGTCCATCCATACGGTCGGCATCGGGACGGCCTGTTCAGTGAACGGATCAAGAACGACACCTTCGATAGTACCAGTCTTTTCGCAACCGGTCATGGCCATGGCGACGAGAGCCGCGGCGCAAGCAGTAAGAATTTGTTTCTTCATTTTTTTTCCTTGTTTTTGAAAACCCAGTTGAATTTAAAAAAAAATGCCCCCCGCAACGTGGAGGGCATCGGAAACAGCCTAAAATTAAGCTTCTTCTTCGGCCTTGGCGGGCACAGCCTTGCGGGTCTTGCGCTTTGCGCCCGTGATGTTGCCAGCGAAACGCTTGTTGAAGCGATCGATACGGCCAGCCGTATCCACGCGGTGCTGCTTACCCGTCCAGAACGGATGGGTATCAGCGGTGATTTCAAGGGAAATCACGCTATGTTCAACCCCATCGATAGTCTTCTTTTCGGCGGAAGACTTCGTGGAGCGGGTGATGTATTCTTTACCCGTATTCGCATCGACAAACACGACCGGTTGATAGTTAGGGTGGATACCTTCTTTCATTTTTCAAATCCTATTGAAGTGAATTATTTGGAGTTCCAAATTTAGCAGTTTTTGAGGATTTTGGCAAGATACGGGCTCTTTTTTTGTATTTTTAGGGCATGAAAACGCTGAAATGTCTACTTGCCGCCCCGCTCATGACCGGGTTGGCCCTCTGCTTTACCGCCTGTAACGATGAACGTCCCGTAGCTAAAATCATCAAGGTGGACCAAAAAATGCCGCTCATCGAGTGGCCCGACAGCGTTTACGTGAATTCCCTCGATTCCATTCTCGCGCTGGAACCCGTCAGAAAGCCGAAGAACGAGAACGTGACGAACCTGCGCCTGAACCCGAACAAGGCGCCGGTATTCAACCTGCCCTCCTCCGTCACGGGCAAGCCCGACAAGAAGACAGCAAGCAAGGATGTGCGCAAGGGTAATCAGGAAGCCCGCGGCATGGGACTCCCGCAAGGCCAAAGCAACGACGCTTTCGGCAAGAAGGGCGAAGCCTTCAGTGACAAGTTCATGCGCGCCATGTCGGCGCTGCAGTCCGACCCGAACAACTCGAGCCTTTACAAGATGGTCGTCGCGAACGAAGAGGATCTTAGCAAGTTGCTGCGCCGGACCTATGGTGCCGGTTCGCAGAGCCTCCCCGGCTTCCTGGTGAGATCCGAACTGCAGACCGTTAACCCGAACGTCGACCTCGACCACCTGAGGGCAGGCGACAGGGTAAAGGTCCCGAGGCTCTAAAGCCTTATTTTTGCCCTATTTTCAAGCGGCTAATTCAAGCAGGCAAAGGCCCGAAAACTACCTCGAGCTCTTTCGTCCATTCACGCGGAAGCGGAAATCGCGCCCGTTTTTCTTGAATTTTACGAACAAACTCTGCTCTTTTGAATCGAAGTAGATTTTCGGTTCGTGCATTTCCGTAGCCGGCATGCGAGCAATGTTCCTGATGGCAATCGTAGTATCCTGACCCGCGGGATTTCCGGATGTCCCGACAGAATCCTCCGCTATGGCGTACCACACGGCATTCTCGATACCCGCCGTCGCGTCGGTGGGCGGTTCCGTCAGATTCGCTCCGTAATTCGGGTTGTTCAGCATGCCGTCGTCGACCATGCCGTAAAAAACACCCTTCGTGAGTTCCTTGCTGAAATTGTTCTCGAGGTCGCCACGCAGCTGCGCCGTCCCGCCGACAGTCTTGTATTCAAGCGGCCACATCACGCCATAAACCTGGGCATCGTCCTTGATGGTGCTTTCAAAAATCACCGAAAGCGCGCCGACCTTCGCGTTCCCGCGGATGCTCCCGCCCACGAGCCAGGCGTCTTCTTCGAGCACGGCGTCGTCGCTGACCGACCCCGCGCTCATGAAGGCACGCCCGCGAACAACGGCGTTGTCGCCGACGGTACCGCCATTAATAACAGCGAAGTCCTCGATGCGGGCCTTCCCCGTGACGGTTCCGCCGTTCACGACCGCATTCGGCCCGACAAATGCGGTGGTGGCCACGGTCGCCTTGCCGCTTATCCAGCCCCCGCCATTGGCGTGCTGCTTGTAGCCGCTTGTGTTCGCAGGTTTCCAGAAATCCTTGTTGTAGCCTTCGGGTGCGCCGTTCACGACCTCAATCATGTACGGATAGCGGTAGATGCTATAGTAGAACTGGTCCCAGAGAATCGTCTGCATCTCGGTCGGGGTCGCCGCCACGGCAAGCCACAAAGCCTTGTCGCTTGCCTTCGTCTCAATTTCAAGGTTGAATCCCGTACCGTGCTTCATCTCGCTATAACGGGGCGTGCCGTCACTGCCTTCGGCCACGAGACCGACCGTCCAGCCCGAAGCCGGGTCCGGCAACGCATCGGGCGCGTAGTTGCACCACTTGTACGTCTTGCCCATATATACGTCGGTATTGTCGCCAAAGCAGGTGTAGCCCTTGACGGTCGGCTTGTCCTGCACGATTCCGCGGAACTTGACCGAGACCTTCCCCGCCTTGTCCGGGTAAAGCCGCACCAGATTGTAACCCCAGCGCTGCGGAGCCCAGTAGCTCGGCGAAATGTAGCGGTCGGGGCATTCCCCCGAAACGGCGGAATCGCACTCCATCTTGTTAAGCATCGTCACGCGGGCATGGTTGCTATAGGGGTAACCCACACCGACACTGCGCCGCGTCGAAAACTCGTAATCGCCCCAGGCCTTCTTGTATAGCTTTTTCTTCGCGGGCGTGTATTCAAGCGTCGCCTGCTTCATCGCCCAACGGCCGAACTGGTCGTTCAAATCATCAATGGACCACTTGTAGACCAACATCATCGCGCTGAAGGGAGTCTGGTCCATCAGGCCCTTGTCGCCATCCTTGAGGGATTCCGTCCAGATGCGGTTTACTTCCATCGCACCCTTTATACCGCCACCGAATTCCTCCTTCAGGTGTTCCAAGAAATGCCAGTTGCAGTAACGGTCTCGCGTCGAGCCGTAATAGAGGAAGGGGAAATCAATGAGGTATTCGGAGCAGACGGGTGCCTCGTTCGGGATAAACTGGTGCATCATCCAGTTCGCATGGGATTCGCAGACCCAGCCCGTATGGCTGTTGTTGCCCATCCAGCCGGCAAGGCTCTGCATACCATGAGCATATTCGTGCGCCAAGCCCGAACGATCGCTCAGGGAGCCCTTCCCAAGCCAGATTCCGGGAGAACAGCCATTCTCGTTACAGCCCTCGGTATTGTCGCCACCGTAAAGTGCGCCCATCTTTTCGTCATCGAAAACATAGACGCCAATCTTCATCTTGTTGTCCGGGTCACTGGGCTGCGGCAGCGACCACTTCAGGGAATCGTGGTAGAACGTGAAGATACTCTCGAGAATATCCAGGCCCTTTTGCGCCTCGTCGCTCGAGATTCCCACCATGTTCGTGGAGCCGTCGTCGTATTTGTCCTTGCGGCATATCTCAAAATGCTCGGACGCACGGACAAGCCTATGCCCGTGCGGTTCGCATACAGGATTCCACGTGACAGCGCCTGCACTGCACAAACCGCCAAGGAAAAGGGAAACCACCACCCATCTTTTCATAAGCACTCCTATTGGCCCGGATTTATTCCCAAACTACGAATGAATATATTCTTTTTTGGGCCCCGTAGGACTGCGCAAAGGAAAGAGTAAATAAAAAAACGCAAAAGCGGCCGTAAAAGGCTACCTTGCACGGCCCAGGTTCTTGTAATCGGGCGTAAGCTTCACGCAGTTCGTGTCCTTCGGGGCACTGCGGTAAAGCGCGAGTTCCTTAGTAAAAACACCCTTCGCCGAGGCCGAAACGCTCCACTTGCTCCCGGCGGGGCATCCCGAAATGTCCACTTTCGATACCGCGGTGAACCTCGTAGATGTAATCTTGTAATCAAAATAGTCCGTCGATGCGGAATCGCCCAGCAGCAGGGCCTTCGCGTTCCCGACATAGGCGTTCTTCGCGAAGAAATCCTTCTGCGCGTTGATGTAGGCCAGGGACTGTTCCTGCATGTCCCTGACCGAGGCGACAAGCTCGTTCTCCTGAGCGGTCTCGTTGCAACTGCGCACCGCAAAAACGGCAACCACCACCGCGACAGTACACACGAGTGGAAGCGCTATCTTCTTGAGCGGCACGTTGCCCAGCTTTTCGAGCGCCTCGCCGATGGACTCACCCTCGGGTTCAACCTCCTTCCCCTTCTGCCACTTGAGCAATTTCAAGGCAACAAGGATGTGGAGCATCTGTCGCGGGAAGGCAAGCCCCGCCGCGGCCACCAGAATCAGGAGCACGGAAATCACCAGCAAGACGACAAGCGCGACATCCGCCATGGGGAGCAGTCCCTCGGCTTCCTTCAGCAGGCCGAGAAGTTCCTTGTCCTCGGAGAAATTCTGCGCGGCAAACCGCCCGGTAAAGTTGTTGTACCGAGCAAGCCCGAGCGTCACTGCCCCGCGGGCCATTTCAAGCACCGCGGCGAGCACGCGTTCCAAGAGCAAGAAAACCATACCCACAAGGGCAAACAGCGAGGCTATAAGGCGCGCCGTCCTTACCGGAGCCAAACCTGTATTTTTCTGTTCATCACTCATAGGCAACTACTAATGTGAGGTGTGAAATGTGAGATGTGAAGTGTGAAATTATTCATTTAACATTACACATTCCACATTACACATTCTATTTCACTCCGGCGAGTTCCTTCGCGAGCTTCTTGGCCGTGGTAAAGTCCGCCTTGCCCGTACCGAGCTTCGGGACCTTCTCGACGGCAAAGGCCGCAGCCGGAAGCATGATCGGCGGGAACCCGCTCGCGCGCAGTTCCGAAAGCACGTCCTTCGGGTCCTTTTCACCCTGGTAGAGGAGCACGATCTTTTCGCCCTTCGCCGAATCCGGAATCGAAGTCACCACGTAGTCGCAGCCCTCGAGCACCGGCGTATCCTGAATCTTCTTCTCGACAGCACCGAGGCTCACCATCTCGCCACCGAGCTTCGCGAAGCGGCTGTAGCGGTCCACGATCGTGAGGAAGCCATCCTCGTCGAGGTAGCCCTTGTCGCCCGTGCGGTAGTAGCGCTTGCCGCCAATCATCACGGTCACGTCCTTCGTACGTTCCGGATCCTTGAGGTAGCCCACCATCACCTGACAGCCGCCGATGAGGATCATGCCCGCCTCGCCCGTCGGCAGAGGTTCGTTCGTATCCGGGTCCACAATCAGGAACTGCGAGCCCGGGAGCGCCATGCCCACGGTACCCGGCTTGTTGTTCACCTGCATGGTCATGTAGTCGCTGTGCAGGTTGTTCTCGGTATTGATGGAGGCCACCGGAGCGGTTTCGGTACAGCCGTATCCTTCGTAGATTTCCTTGCCGAACTTGAGGCGGAATGCGGTCGCAAGTTCCGGACGCAATGCTTCGGCACCAGCGATAATCAGGCGGACATACTTGAGCGCCATCGGGTGCACGTAGCGGCTAATCGTAAACGCACGCAAGAAGGTCGGGGTCGCGACGAAAGCCGTAACGCGGAATTCCGCACATACGCGGGCCATGGTCTTCACGTCGGTCGGGTCGGCCACCGTCACGATGGGGCAACCTTCGGTAAGGTTCAAGAGCGTAGTCACCGTGAGGCCGAAGCTATGGAACAGCGGGAGTTCCGAAAGCATCACGTCGTTGCGCGTCACGTTGAAAATACAAGCGAGCTGCTGGATATTGCCCATCAGGTTCCTGTGGCTCAGCATCACGCCCTTCGGGGTACCTTCAGAGCCCGAACTGAACATGATGGCGGCAATACTGTCGAGGCTCACGCGCTTGCGGAACAAGAACTTGATGAGCCATGCGGGCGCAATCATGCAGAAGAACATGTAGAACGCGATCTTCGCCTTCGGGATTTCCTTCATCAGGTCTTCGGCGTAAAGCAGGTTCAGGTTCTCGCCCGCTATCTTCGAATAGTCGTTTCCGCGGCCCTTGAGCTTTTCAACAAACATGCGGCTCGAGACGACCGTCTTCACGTCGGCACGGGCGGCACAGAACTTCACGTTGTCGACCGACGAGGTGTAGTTCAGGTTCACGTTGGTCTTGCCACAGAGCCAGAGCGCGAGGTTCACAATCACGCCCGCCGGAGAAGGCGGGAGCATAATGCCCACGTTCTGTTCTTCGGGCCCGATCTTTTTCCTCAAGAGCTTGCTGAACGCGATAACCGCGCCCATGAGCTTGTAGCCCGAGAAGTGCCCGCCGTCCGGATTGTAGATGGCAGGGCCGTTCTTCACGTACTTCTTGTACGTCTTGATCCAGGCGTCGCCGACCGGCTTCACGAACGAGACGGAGTAGTTCCAGGCGTCGATGGAAATCTTGCGGATGATGGCACGAACCTTGTTCGCGGGCGTCGTCGCGTCGATGGGCGCGCTGAAAGCGATGGTCACGGTACGTTCGGCGCTCGCGCCGTACATGTTGGAGCCGCTGTAGCTGAAGTTCGAGCCCCAGAGGCCCTGGATGTAGAACGGCACGACGGTCGCATCGGTACCTTCCACCGCCTTGGAATAATCTATGCTGAAGGGTTCAACGTGCGGGGAACGGGAAACTTCGCCCGTCGGGAAGATGACCACCGCATGGCCTTCCATGAGGCGGTCGTGAATCTTCTTCATCGCCTCTTCGGGGTGGCGGTTGTCTATACGGATGCTTCCCAGGCGCTTGAGCATGGAACGCAGGTACCACTTTTCGAAATGATCCTTGTTGCTCGCGATGCACAGCGGGCGCGGGCAGGCCATCTGCACCATGGCCCAGTCGATGAAGCTGTGGTGGTTACCGACCAAGAGCACCGGTCCGTCGTTCGGGATATTGCCCACATTGAGCACGCGGATCTTGTAACGGCTAAAGACAAGGCGCAAGAGCGAGCGGACGAGGGCCTGCGGAAGGTTCGAAATGGACCAGTAGAAAACGCCCACCGATATGACGGCCAGCCCGATGAAATAGTATTGCGGCTGTATGTCCGTGTAACGCACCATAGTAGAATACACGAACAGGAACACCACAAGTACTAGCGCCTGGATAAGATTCGCAAGCGCAAGCACCCAGCCGGAATTGTTGGGGCGCGTGTTGTACTGCAGAAGGGCGTTCACCGGTACGAGGAACATGCCCCCGAAGATACCGATGGCGCTGTAAAGGATAGACAGGGCAACCGGATGCACCATGAACGGGATGAGGAACATGCAGATGGAAGCACCGGCCATGCCGAGGGGGATAAAGCCCGTCTCGATGAAGTCCTTGGAATTGTGGGCGGCGATGATGGAGCCCACCATGAGGCCAACGATGGTGAACGAGAGGAAATTCTGGAGCGTGGCTACCGTCTGGGAGCCGGACACGTCCTGGAACATGAGGATGAACACCTGAGCCATGGCCCAGAACATCGAAAGCGTAATGATGGTGGCACGCAGCGTGCGGTGGCGCCAACCGAAGCTCAGGCGGCGGCGGGCCACGGAGAACTTAATGTTGTGGTCTTCGTACTTGACCTTCGGCACGAGGAAGCTCGCTACCGTACCGAGGACGCTCACGCCCGTCAAAATCCACGGAATGACGACGGATTTCGAAAGCAGGAAGCCCACGGCCTCATAACTGACGAGCGATTCCAGGTCGATGAGGTTTATACCCACAATGACAAGCCAGCTCGAAGTAATCACGCCGATAATGGAGAAAATCTGCAAGAAGGCGTTAGCATAGCTCAAGTTGTGGACGCCGAACATCTCGCGGACAATCGCATACTTGGCCGCACTGTGGACCGCGAATCCGGAAGAAAGCCCGATAGAAAGCCAGAAAGCGACTCGCGGGCAGTTGCAGGAAACCAGAACCGCCTGGGCAATCACGAACGCCGTCATGAACAGCGCGGACCAGGCCAGAATCTTATTCTTGGAGAACCTGTTGGTAAAGAACCCGGCAGGCCATATCATAAAAACGTAGGGCGCGAGGAAAAACACCTGCAGCATGAACGTCTGCCATATCTGGCCAGTATCCGAGTCGGAAAAAGAGCCCGAGAGAATTTTCTGGGCATAGATGAACACACCACACTGTACGAAGGTCATTGCGAGAATCGACAGGAAATAGCGGATAGATCCTTTAACTTTCCACATTTTTGCACCTTTATAAAATCGGGTAGGAAAAAACGTGACGTAAAATCTAGAAATTCTCGGTGTTTTCCCCAGTGAAAAAGGGCCGTTATCGGCCCATCAGCTTCTCGATTTCGGCAATTTCCTTCGGAATATGCTTTGAAACATTTATAAAACCACTTTTTGTAACAAGAAGGTCATCTTCTATGCGGATGCCTATTTGCGCAGTAATACGCCTGCCGCCAAACACGCCCGAGAACTTGCCGTACAATCCCGGTTCGCAAGATATGAGCATACCCGGTTCAAGGACCACGTCGAGCGAGCGCGAGCCGGGGTCGCCCTCGTGAATCTGCTCGCCGATAAAATGGCTCACCCCGTGGGGGCGCCTGTCGTACAGCAGCTCATACGAACCCTTGGCCCCCTGCACCAGCCTAGTTTCGAGTTGCTCCATTATATAATCCCAGGGAACCTGCCCGATATCCCTCAACGAGACCCCGGGCTTCACGAACTTCTGGTATTCCGCGGCAGAATCTAGCACAATCTGGTACAGGAGCTTCTGCAGCGGGTCGAACTTGCCGTTTACCGGAACCGTACGCGAAATGTCGCTGTGGAGCGAGCCCATGCGGATACCGAAATCCAACAGCACGAGTTCGCCAGAGACGAGCGGCTCGTCCTTTTTCACGTAATGCAGGCAGCAGGCGTTCTTCCCGCAGGCGGCAATCGTCGGAAACGCGAGGTCGCCGTCGCTCCGGCGCTGCATCTCGTAATCGAGACGCAGCGCAAGCTCCCGCTCGTTCTTGAATTCTGCAAACATGGGCAGCACCGTACGGAAGGCCTCGTCCGTCACCTTCTGCGCGGCCTCGGCATCCGCGATACGCTCGGGTTCGAGCGGGAGCCGCAACTTCCAGTGCAGAGCGGCGGCGCTCCTGAGCGAAATTCCAGTCCCGCGCAGGGACTTGAGCATAGACTTCCTGAACCGGTCGTTGTGGTCGTCCCTGAACTTCTCGAAATAGTAGGCGTAGGCATGCCCGCCCTCCGGTAGACGGGAGGCGCGCATGGCAATCTCGTCCCAGAGTTCGGATTCGCTCCGCACGTCGGCGATTCCCGTAACCTTCGCCACATCGCAGTCACCTTCCAGGTACCCGAGGCGCTTACCGTTCCAAAACTCCCTGAACGGATCCTTCGGCGGCACGAAAAGGATTTCCTCGCCCGTCGCGGGGTCGAGCAGCAGATAACAGCCCGCCTGGTTGATGCCCGTGAGAAAAAGGAAGGCCGGTTCCTGGACCATTTTATTCCAGGTCTGCACGTAGGCCTCCTCGGACCCCGGATCTGCGGGTATACCAGCAATCACGCAAAAAGAATCAAGTTCCTTGAGCATCGCCTTGCGGCGTTTCCTGTACAGATTTCTCGAATTGTAGCGCGGTGAATCAATAAAAACTTGTGAATAGGGCCTAGAAACCGCTTTTGATGCCATTTTAACCTCTAAGTAAGTAAAATTTCGCTATAAATTTACCATTTTCGCTAACCTTCCACATTAAAATATTATAGATTTTAGGCATCACAGACTAGAATGGAGCCTGAACAAAATGTCTCTTACAAAAAAATGGAAACTTATCCTCGCCTCTCTCTCCTTTGCATTCTTTACCGCATGTGCCGGCGGATCTAACGGCGGCAGCAGCGACGGCTACGCCGCCGATGACGAAGGTACGGAAGAGGTTTCCGGAAGCGGCAGCACCAGCAAGAAGAAGGTTTCTGCCCCGAAGGAAGTTATTGACGAAAACAAGCTGAAGAAGACCGAAGACGAAGCTATGGCCGCTAACGAAGAAAACCACAAGCTCCGTAAGGAAATCTTCGATGCCAAGAACAAGTTGGGCATCCCTGTGGAACGTCCCGACGCCGAGTAGGCAGTTTGGAACATTATTCCATCTCAGATAACCTGAAACGCGTTGTTTCAGGTGAAAACGAAACGGTTTTCCGCTTATTGGAGAGCCGTTTTTGTGTTGAAATACAGACCAGGCTTCCGGGGCTATCGGTCAAGACGACCGACAAGTCGGACGTCCACGGCCTGTTTTCCGTGCTGGACCAGCTGAAATTCATCGCAAAACGCGGGGGCGTGCTCACAGCGAAAGAAGTGGACCGCCTTATCGGGCAACCGGAACCGGGTGAACCCGTAGATCTGGAAGCCCTGCCGACGGCGCCCATCCTCAGGAACAGGTTCGGCATCGCCATCACGGCGAAGACCCGCTCGCAGGCCGAACTGGTCAAGGCAGTCGACAAGAACGACATCATATTCGCGAAGGGCCCCGCCGGCACCGGCAAGACGTTCCTCGCGGTAGCGCTCGCCGTCGCAAGTCTCGAAAAGCGCGAAGCCGAGCGCATCTGCCTTGTCCGCCCCGCAGTCGAGGCGGGCGAATCCCTCGGGTTCCTGCCGGGCGACCTCAAAGAGAAAATCGCTCCTTACCTGCGCCCCATCCATGACAGCCTCTCCGAACTTCTGCCGGCCGAAAAACTCCGCCGCTACGAAGAAACGGGGGCCATCGAAGTCGCACCGCTCGCCTACATGCGCGGGCGCACGCTCAAGCGCGCCTTCATCATCCTGGACGAGGCACAGAACACCACCAAGGCGCAGATGAAGATGTTCCTCACCCGCCTGGGTCCCCACAGCAAGGCCATCATCACCGGCGACACCTCGCAGGTCGACCTCGCGAAGGGCGAAGAATCGGGCCTGAAGCATGCCATGCGCATCCTTTCGGGCATACGCGGCATCGCGCAAATCGAATTCGACAAGACGGACGTCCTCCGCCACCACCTGGTAAAGGACATCCTACAAGCCTACGAAAACAAGGAAAAGTGAAATGAAGAAGAAGCAGAAAAGAATCCATCTCGCCATCGGGTGGATACTTATCACGGTACTGGCCATACTCCTTTTCCCCGATAAGAACATCGCCCTGCAGGCGGAACACCCGCACCTGGGCCAGCTGAGCACGCGCACCATCGTCTCGACGCTCAAGTTCGACATTCCCAAGTCCAAGCAGGAAATCGAAGTCGAACGCCAGCGCGCCGAAGAGAAGGTGAGCGCCATCTTCGGGTACAATACCGACGAGACGAACCGCATCAGCGAAGACCTCAAGCAGTACCTGCAGAAACTCGCGCAGTACGGCTACCTCCAGGCGCAAATCAGCGCGAACGGCAGCAACGCCGAAAGCAACGACTCCCTGCAGCGCAAGGTGCAGCAGGCCAGCCGCATTTACGAGACCCTCAAGCAGCGCGTCTCCGTCACCGCCATCCGCCCGCTTAGCCAGAATTCCAAGGCGCGCGATTCCCTGCTCGCCACGTTCAACCGCATGCTCGAAAAGGGCGTCTCCAACACGCTCATCGCGAAAACCGAAACCGAAGTGCAGCTGTTCAGCAACAACTACAACCTGCAGAACACCAAGGCCATCATCTACAACAAGCCCACGGTCTCGCTCATCAAGGACAGCGAAGAAAACACGCTCGAAGTGAGCGAAATCCAGCCCATCCAGCGCCGCGTCGAAGAAGCGTTCAGCCAGCTGCAGCGTGCCTTCCCCTCCGATCAGAGCCTCCAGAGCGCATTCTACGAAATCCTCTACGTCTTCACGCTCCCCAACGTGTTCTACCTCGAAAAGGAAACGCAGGCCCGCAAGCAGGAAGCCCGCGACAAGGTCACCCTCATCAAGGGCATGGTCCCGCGCGGTGTCGAAATCGTCACGCAGGGCACCCCGGTGACCAAGGAAATCCTCGAAAAACTCGAAGCCTTCCAGCAGGCGCAACAGAAAGAAGAAAACGCCCGCGCCCTCACCGCCCCTTACGGCCAGGTGCTCGTGTTCTTCGTGTGCATCACCATCCTCTTCTGCTTCTTCGCATTTTCTTCGTCCACCAAGACGCTGCGCACCCCGCGCCAGCTTTGGAGCCTCATGGCGCTTCTGGCCCTTCAGCTCGTCGCCTTCTGGCTCATGCACAACTTTTCGGACAGCCTCAACAAGCTCAACGTGATGCCGCTCCCCGAAGGAATCGACATCATGTGGCTGTACCCGTTCGCCATCACGCCCGTCATCGCGATGGTGCTTTACGAACAGCGCATCGGCATCGCCTTCGAGGCTTTCTCCTCCATATTCTTCGGCATCCTCAACGGTTACGACCTCGCGGCCATGGTCACCGTATTTGGAGTCCTCTCCGTCCTCACCTACCCGCTCATCCGTATCCGCTACCGTATCCAGTTCGTCTGGTCCATGATGGCCGGCGTAATCGGGCTCGCCTGCGCCATATGCATCATGTTCCTGCTGCGTAACCGCATGGGATTCACCCCGTTCTACCAGACGCTCATCGCGGGCTCCGTGAATATCATGATCTGCACGGCTATCGCGTCGGTGTTCTTCATCCACCTTGTCGAGCGCATTTTCGGCATCACCACCGTCCTTACGCTCATGGAAATGTCCGACTTCAACCGCCCGGCGCTCAAGCGCATCTCCGAGCTTTCTCCCGGCACGTTCCACCACAGCATCCAGGTGTCCAACCTCGCCGAAAAGGTCGCCGACAGCATCGGCGCCAATTCGCTCCTGGTGCGCGTCATGGCGCTCTACCACGACATCGGCAAGACCATGCGCCCGGAATACTTCACCGAGAACCAGAAGCAGGGCGTGAACCCGCACAACAATATCGACCCGGAACACTCCGTGAAGATTATCGTGGGCCACGTGGTGCAGGGCAACGTGCTCGCCAAGGAATACAAGCTCCCCGACATCGTCACCGCGGGCATCAACGAGCACCACGGCACGACGCTCATCCAGTATTTCTACCACAAGGCGGTCGAGAACGCAGCCGCCGAAGGCAAGACCGTCAACGAGGCGGATTTCCGCTACAAGGGCCCCAAGCCGCAGACCAAGGAAACCGCAATCCTGATGCTCGCCGACATCATCGAAGCCACCAGCCGTTCGATGACCGACCAGAACCAGGAAAGCCTCGCCGACATGATCCACAACACCATCCAGGGACGTTTCAACGAAGGACAGTTCAACGAGTGCGACCTTTCCATCAAGGAACTGTTCAAGCTCGAGAAGGCCTTCCTGCACAGCCTGGACGGCACGTTCCATACCCGCGTCAAGTATCCCGGCCAGAAGTGACAAAGATGCGCATAGCTCGTCTTTGTCATCCTGAGAGGCGAAAGCCTCGATATACAAGACTTGGGGCTTCAGCCCCACAGTCGCGTTAGGTTCGAAGGAGCAGGATCCAGACCCGAACCTGTCAAAAGGCGGAGTTTTTTTTCTCAAAAAAATTGCAAAAAAAGCGCTTTTTCACTTGACAAGAACGGAATACATTTGTATATTTGGCACGTTGATTGAGAAATCAGTCACAACCACTCTGGGGTGGTAGCTCAATTTTGGTTAGAGCACCGGCCTGTCACGCCGGAGGTTGCGAGTTCAAGCCTCGTCTATCCCGCGAAAAAAGACCTTCGAAAGAAGGTCTTTTTCGTTTACTGAACGAAGTGAAGTAAACCAAAATCACCCTCTCATTAGAGAGGACTTTTCGTTTACGGAACGAAGTGAAGTAAACCAAATGTCCACCTTCGAAAGAAGGTCTTTTTCGTTTATTGAGCAAAGCGAAATAAACCAAACGCTCATTTACATACCAATGCATATACTCCGCACTTTTGGTATGTAAAGCGAAAGGGCGCACCAATAGGCTTACATACTAAACGCCTAAATACTTGCCGCTGGTATGTAAAAACACGACTCGACAACATAGAATCAGCCACAAAAGCAGCATCGCAGCCCCTTTTCCCCTTCTTTCGCCTCGAAAAGCACCCTCCAGGCGCACAAAATTACATACCAAATGGCCAAAAAGCATCGATTAGTATGTAAAGGCAAAAAACGCCCTCCCCCACACTACAACATCGCGACTTCCATAAAGAAAAACCCGCGCAGGTCATGCACGGGTTTTATCAATTCATTCAAGAAGGATGATTACCTTTTCTTCTTTTTCTTCTTGCCCTTTCTGTCGTCCTTAGCGGGCTTTTCTTCTTCCTTCGGTTCTTCAACCTTCGGAGCCGGCTTCGGGGCGTTGCCACGCAGGTCCTTCATCTTGAAGGTAACGTTGACTTCGGCCGTTTCAACCTTGGAGTAGACTCCACCCGGGTCCTTCACCTTGAAGGTGAATTCATCGAGGCCGGAGAATCCGCGGTTCGGCGTGTAGGTGAAGCTACCGTCACGTTCGTTCAAGTCGATCTTACCGTTGCGCGGGCGCTGCACCAGCTGCACGGCCACGGGCTTTTCGCCATCGGCATCGGAAACGCCATTCATCAGGCCTTCAGATGCAGAGACCTTCAGCATTTCGCCTTCCTGCGTCATGTAGGTCTGGGACTTCGCAACCGGCGGATCATTCACAGGAATGACCGTGAAGGTAGCAGTCTTCTGAGCCTTGGCGCCTTCCGGGTCGGTAACCATGATCGTGATGCGTTCCGGCTTGCCGTTCCAGTTTTCGTGCGGCTGAGAAACGGTGAGAATCCTCTTGAACTTGTCGTACTTCACCTGCAAGAACTTGTTGCCGGTCCAGCTCCACTTGAGCTCTTCGGGCCTGTGGTCCTTGTCGCGAGCATACAGGTCAGTCTTGATGGTGGCGATAACGCCTTCATTGTCGTCTTCCCTGATGGTAAAGTCCTGGATATCGCGCATCACCGGAGCGGAGTTCACGTGCTTCACGACGAACTTCACGACAGTCTTATCCATTCCGCCTGCCGGGTCCTGAGCCATGAACACGAGGGTTTCTTCGCCGAACCAATCCTGCCTCTTGGGCTTCACGACAGCTTCGCGGCCACCGGAAATCATCACGTCGAGATTCTTGGCGCCGGAAACCTTCCACTTGATTTCGTGCGGCTTATGGTCAGGGTCAGTCACGTACTGGTCGAGCTTGATAGCCTTGAAGGACTTGCCTTCGAGGGTTTCCTGGCCCGGGATTTCCTGCACGACCGGCGGGTCGTTCACAGGACGCACGGTGAACTTCACCTTCACGGAGGCCTTTTCACCAGCCGGGTCGAACACGTTCACCGTAACGGTTTCGGTACCATACCAGAACTTGTTCGGGGTTTCAGCGGTGAGCACGCCCTTGTCGCTGATTTCGAACTTCATTTCATGCTTAACCGGTCCTTCTTCGGGGTCGACAGGCTTAGCCTTCTTGCCCTTCTTGGCAGGAGCGGCCTTGGCACCCGGGACGTCGTTATCGAGAGACCACTTGAGGTCTTCAAGCTTGTTGTCCGGATCGCTCACGACCTTGCTGAAGTCGAACGGCTGGAACTGCTTCTTTTCGTCGATTACGAACGGCTGCACCGGCTTGAGTACCGGCGGGTCGTTAACCGGAATAACTTCGAAGGTCGCAGTCTTGGAAGCAGACGCACCGGACGGATCCTTCACGGTGAACGTGAGGGTTTCCTTGCCGAACCAGTTCGGGTTCGGAGTCACCACCATGGCGCGGCTACCCTTGATATCCACCTTCAAATCCTTGTTGCCAGAAACGGACCAGCGGAGTTCGGCGGGCTTGTTGTCCGGGTCTTCGGCAACCTTCGAGAGGTCGACCGGAGCGAACTTTTCCCTTTCCTTGATCTTCTGACCAGGAATGAACTTCACAACCGGTGCGTCGTTAACCGGAGTCACTTCGAAGGTTACCTGCACGGTTCCCTTGGCACCTTCCGGGTCAATCACGTCGAGCTTGACCTTTTCGGTACCGCTCCAGAACTTGTCCGGAATACCGACAACCAGTTCCTTCTTCGCATTCACGGAAGCCCTGAGAGAGCGGGTAGAGCCCACTTCGAACTTGAGCGAAGCAAACGGATGGTCCGGATCAGACACGAACTGAGAAAGATCGATCGGCTTGAAGTGTTCCTTCTCCTGGATGGTCTGGATAGGAATCGGCTTGATAACCGGAGCGTCGTTCACGGATTCCACGAGGAAGTTCACCGTCTTGGAAGCCTTGGCGCCTTCCGGGTCGGTGACCGTGAAGGTCACGTTGCGTTCGCCATTCCAGAACTTGTCAGCAATCTTGATACGTGCGATATTCTTGCTGTCGATTTCCACCTGGAATTCGTCAACAGGAACCGGTGCCGGAGCGGCCTCTTCGACCTTCTCTTCCTTGGCACCCTTCTTGCCCTTCTTGGCAGGCTTCTTGGGCTTGACTTCCTTCTTCGGAGCGGCAACAGGGCCAACCTTCGCGACAGTCGCCGTCCAGGTGAGCTGTTCGTTCGGGTGGTCGGGGTCACGCACAAACTTGTTCAGGTCGATTTCCTTGAACTGGCCCTTTTCCTTGATCCTCTGGCCAGGAATGTCCTTCATCTCAGGAACATCGTTCACCGAGGTAATCTCGAAGGTCACAGTCTGCGAAGTCGCAGCGCCATCCGGGTCCTTGACTTCCAAGACCATCGTCTCGGGAGCGCACCAGAAATGCTTATCCGGAGCGGAGACGGTAAGGATGCGGCTCGGGGAAATTTCAGCCTTGAGCTTCTTGTTGCCGGTGACAGTCCAAACGAGTTCGTTCGGCTTGTTGTCCGGGTCCTTCACGAATTCGTCGAGCTTGATCTGCTTGAAGCTTTCCTTTTCCTTGATCTTCTGGTCAGGAATCTTCTTAGCGAGCGTCGGCGGGTCGTTCACGCGGGTCACTTCGAAGGTCATCCTGTGGTTGGCGGAAGCGCCTTCCGGGTCGGTGACGGTGAACGTGAGCATTTCGCGGCCGGACCACTGCGGATCGGGCACAGAAACGATGACGGTGTTGTCCTTGCGGATGTCGACCTTCAGTTGCTTGTTGCCAGAGACGCTCCACTTGAGGCTGGAAGCCGGATGATCCGGGTCAACAGCGAGGTTGGCAAGGTCGATCGTCTTGAAGCGGCCACCTTCGCGGATGGTCTCGCCCTGCGGGGCCTTTTCGGAAATCTTCGGCGCATCGTTGATGGAACGCACTTCGAAGCGTGCGGTCTTCGAGGCCTTGGCGCCTTCCGGGTCGGTCGCGGTGAACGTGATGTTCGCGGCACCGTTCCAGAACTTGTTCGGGATTTCGATGGTCGCCACCTGGTTCGCATCCACGCTGACCTTGAGGGTTTCAACAGCCGGAGCCTTCACTTCGGATTCAGCCTTGGCCTTCTTGCCCTTCTTCGGGGCCGGTTCGGCGGAAGCGAGCTTGGCGGGCTTCACTTCGAAGCTCCACTTGATATCAGAAGCCTTGTGGTCCGGGTCCTTCACGAGGTCGCCGAGCCTAATGGTCTGGAACTGCTTCTTCTCGTCGATGGACTGATCCTTGAGTTCGCGCACGAATTCAGGAGCGTCGTTCACGGATTCCACAGTGAAGGTGACCTTGCGGGAATCGGAAGCGCCTTCCGGGTCGGTAACGGTGAACGTAATCGTCTCGGAACCGTTCCACTGCGGGTTCGGCTGAGAAACGGTGACCTTGTGGCTGCCGTCCATCTGCACCTTGAGTTCCTTGGCGCCTTCAATCTTCCACTTGAGCTTGTTCTTGGCGTGGTCGAGGTCATCGACGAAGTTATCAAGTTCGATAGGCTTGAACTGGCCCTTTTCCTTGATAGTCTGGTTCGCGATATCCTTCATGATCGGCGGGTCGTTGATGGACTTCACCGTGAAGGTGACCATGGCCTTGGCAGCGGCACCTTCCGGGTCGGTCACGACGAACGTGAGCTTCTCGGTACCGTTCCACATCTTGCTCGGGGCCTTGACCGTAGCCTTGCCGTCCTTGCTGATGTCGACCTTCAGGTCCTTGTTGCCAGTAACTTCAATATTGAGCTTTTCGTACGGATGATCCGGGTCCTTGATGATGGCCGCGAGATCAATCGGAGTGAATTCCTGCTTTTCTTCGACAATCTGGTCTTCAATCTTGCCGATGGTCGGAGCGTCGTTAACGGAGGTCACGGTGAAGAGCGCCGTGCAGCTGGCCTTGCCGCCTTCCGGGTCTTCCACCTTAAACGTGATTTCTTCGGCACCGTTCCAGTTCTTGTCCGGAATGATGATGCGGGCCATGCGGTTTTCCACCTTCACGGACAGCTTCGGAATATAGGTCTTCGGAGCACCCTTCGCCGGCTTCACGTCGAAGCTCCAGGTGAGCTGTTCGGGCTTGTGGTCCGGATCAGCCACGATGTCCGCCAGGTTGATAATCGCGAATTCGCGCTTTTCGGGAATCGTCTGGTCCTTGATGGGCTTGGTGAACACCGGCAGGTCGTTCACGGATTCCACCGTGAAAGTGACCTTGCGGGAATCAGCAGCGCCTTCCGGGTCGGTAACGGTGAACGTAATCGTTTCGGAACCATGCCAGAACTTGTTCGGGGCGGTAACGGTCACCACATGCTTGGCATCCATCTGGACCTTCAGGTCCTTGTTGCCAGAGAACGTCCACTTGAGCTTGGAGTTGTCGTGGTCCTCGTCCTTCGCGTAGTCATCCAACGCGATGGGCTTGAACTGTTCCTTCTCCTTGATCTTCTGGCTTGCGATGTCCTTCATGACCGGCGAGTCGTTGATGGACTTCACCGTGAACACGGCGTCGCTCTTGGCAGCTGCGCCTTCCGGGTCGGCAACCGTGAAGGTCACCTTTTCGGAACCGTTCCACTTCGGGTTCGGAGTCTTGATGGTGGCGACACCGTTCTTGTCGATATCGACCTTCAATTCCTTGTTGCCGGTGACAGTCCACTTGAGCTTTGCAAATTCATGGTCAGCGTCGTTCACGAGTTCGGCGAGGTTCACCGGGTTGAACAGCTGCTTTTCTTCAATCATCTGGTCCGGAATCTTCTTGAGTTCGGGCACGTCGTTCACGGACTGCACCGTGAAGAGGGCCTTAGAAGAAGCCTTCGCACCTTCGGGGTCAGTAACCGTGAAGGTAATTTCGGCGGCGCCGTTCCAGAACTTGTTCGGGATATTTACCTTGGCGACGTGCTGGGCGTCGATTTCAACAGAAAGATCGCCGTCCTTGCCCTTCACCGTCGGCTTCACGTCGACAGAGAACGTGAGGTCGGAAAGCTTGTTGTCGAGGTCGCGGACCATTTCGGCAAGCTTGATGGGCTGGAACTGAGCCTTTTCCTTGATAGTCTGCGGCTGGATCTGCTTCACGAATTCGGGCAGGTCGTTCACGGATTCCACCGTGTAAGCGATGGAGCGTTCGTCAGAAGCGCCTTCCGGGTCGGAAACCTTGATGGTGAGCGTCTCGGAGCCGTTCCACTGCGGGCTCGGCGGAGTCACCTTCATCACGCGGTTCGCGTCGACGACAACCTTGAGTTCGCGGTTGCCGGTAATCGTCCACTTGAGCTTGTCCTTGCCGTGGTCGAGGTCATCGACATACTTGTCGAGTTCAACATCCTTGAACTGGCCCTTTTCCTTGATGGTCTGTTCCGGAATGTCCTTCATGACCGGCGGGTCGTTGATGGACTTCACCGAGAGCTTCATCGTGGTCTTAGCCACACCGCCTTCCGGGTCGGTAGCAGTGAACGTGACAGTCTCGGAACCGTTCCAGAGCTCGTTCGGAGTCTTGAACGTGACTTCGCGAGTCTTCTGATTGATATTGACCTTGATGTCCTTGTTGCCGGCGACTTCGACCTTCAGCTTCGAGATGTCGTGGTCCGGGTCAGAAAGGAATTCATCGAGCACGATGGAAGAAAGTTCGGTCTTCTCTTCGACTTCCTGGTCAGGAATCTTCTTGAACACCGGCTTGTCGTTGATGGAGCTTACCGTAAGGGTAACGGCCTGCTTGATGGAAGCACCTTCCGGGTCGGAGCAGGTGAACGTCGCCACAGCGGAGCCGTTCCAGTAAGTGTCGGGAATTTCGATAGAAGCGACGCGGTTCTCGTCGATGTTGACGACGAGCGTTCCGGTTTCGGGTTCCTTGCCCTGGTGCTTCACGTCGACATCCCAAGAGAGTTCGGAATTCTTGTGGTCAGCATCCTTGACGAATTCGTCAAGCTTGATCTTGGCAAACTGCTTCTTTTCTTCGATGGTCTGGTTCGGGATAGTCTTCGTGAATTCGGGCTTGTCGTTCACGGAGTTGACAGTGAACGTAGCCTCAGAAGTGGCGCAAGCGCCAGCCGGGTCGCACACCTTGAACTTGAGCGTTTCGGAACCGTTCCAGAACTTGCTCGGGATGGCGATAGTAGCTGTACCGCCAGCGATCTTGACCTTCAGGTCCTTGTTGCCGGAAACTTCCCACTTGAGCTGTTCCATCTTGTGGTCCGGATCCTTCACGAGCTGAGAAAGTTCGATCGGCTTGAATTCCTGTTTTTCTTCGATGGTCTGTTCAGGCACATCCTTCGTGAACTCCGGCGGGTCGTTGATGGACTTCACCGTGAAGTTCGCCTTCGTGCTCACCGCCGCACCAGCGGGGTCGGTCGCAGTAAAGGTAACGGTTTCGGAACCATTCCAGAATTCGTTCGGGATCTTGATGTTCGCGGTACCGTACTTGTCGAGGTCGAACTTCAGGTCCTTGTTGCCCGTAATGGCCCACTTGATTTTCGAGACGTCATCATCGACATCGCTAACGAAGTCCGTAAGGGAGATAGATTCGAACTCGTTCTTTTCTTCGATGGTTTGGTCGGGAATCTTCTGCAGCACGGGCGCATCGTTAATCGGCTTCACCGTGAAGAGAGCCGTCTTCTTGTCGGACGCGTACTCGCCGTCGGTCGCAGTGAATGTAATCTTTGCAGAACCGTACCAGTTGGTATCGGGGATGATGATGGTGGCGACGCGCTTCGGGTCGATTTCCACGTTGAGGTCGCCTTCAGCTTGATCCTTGCCCACCGGTTGGATGTCGAATTCCCACAGGATCTGGTCCTTCGGGTGGTCCGGGTCAGTCACGAATTCATCGAGCTTAATCTTGGTAAACTGCTTGCCTTCGTCGATGTTCTGTTCGGGAATGGCCTTCATGACAGGCGGGTTGTTCACGGATTCAACAGAGAAGTTGACCGTCTCGGAACCAACAGCACCCTTGGAATCGGTAGCCGCAAACGTAATGTCTTCGGAACCGTTCCAGTACTGGTCGGGGACCTGCAAGGTGGCCACATGGTCATTCGAGATGGACACCTTGATGCTCTTGTTGCCGGATACGGACCACTTCAGCTGGGCGGGCTTGTCCATGTCGTCCGAGACATAGCTGTCAAGCTTGATCGGTGCAAACTTGCCGCCTTCGTTAATGGATTCTCCAGGGATCCCATTCACCGACGGAGCGTTGTTTTCAACCGACGGAGAATTTCCGGAATTTTCCTGTGCGATTACGACAGAGGCTAGAACTCCAGCCGATGCCAAAAGCGCGGTAACAGGCCATTTCATTTTATTCATCTTTTACTGTCTCCCATAATACTGCCACAAGCATCATAAAAAAAAAAAAAAAACAAAAACAGGCACGCTTGCTACATGCGTGTTATGCGCTCAAATATAATGCTTTTACTCACGAAAAATCGGCATTTTTAGCAAAAAATCGGCATTTTTTTTATTTTTTTTTGAGAGAAATCTCGTAACTCATTGAGTATCAACGACTTACGCATTTCAAACAAAATATCGTCCAAATTGGTATAATGCCCCATTTTTTAGGGTCAAATGACAAAATCGCGTAAAAATACTAATATTGGCTCGTATAATACCAAAAATCCTTCAACGTTGGGACAAAACATGAAATTCGTATTTCTCTGCGACGCCAATTACCTCAAGGGCGACCTGGTCAACTTCGTCAATAACTTCCCCACCAACCACGAGCTGGTGACGATGACTTCCGACGACCTGCTGCAGTCCAAGTCCGTCATCGAAGGTACATTCGCGATTCTCGCCGAACGCGCCACCTGGCAAAAGAACTTCAGCCTGTTCCGCTACTTCGGTCTCCTCCCGCTTCTTGAAGTGCTCCCGCTCGGAGTCGTTTCCCGCGGCCGCCGCGGCGAACCCCTCAAGGGCAGAAGCCAGAACAGGAACCAGGAAATCTATTTCAACCCCTCCGCAAGCCCCGAGGAACTCTACCTGCAGGTCGACAAGTTCGTCGCCGCTCCTCCTTCCGGCTTTACGTACCCGAGAGGTTCCAGGAGGGTCTAACCGCCCATGCAGCGGCAGGTCCTCGATTACCTGTATGCGCAAGGCGAACTGGTGATGGCGGTTTTCCCCGGAAGCCGCATCCCCCAGGAGGCTCTTGAAAAATTCGCGCTGGCAATGAACGCTGGCGCGTGTTTTGTTGTTTTCGATTTCACGCGCACCATGAAGGAAAAGGCTCCGTTCACGCTTGCGGACTTGTTCACGCGCACGCTCACGAAAGCAGAGCTGCAGGAAATCGACGCAGGCAAGCAGGACGGGCTCGTGTTCGGCGGCTTCGCCACCGCAGATTCCTCCGAGGAATCATTCCGCAAGTTCTACCGCAATCTCGAATCCATAAAGAAGATTGTGCCGCATACGATATGCGTGATGCCCGCGGACGATCCGACTGCGCTCGACAAGAACATCGTCGAGATTTCGAAGCTCGTGATGGTCTCTGCAGACAACGTAAACGACGCCGCGGCATTCATTGAAGATAGCCCGACACTGCAGAAGAAGAACATCCTCTGGCTTCCGGCGAAGTTCCCCGACAAGAAGCGATTCCCGCGCGCAGCGAAGGCCGTCAAGCGCAGCTGCTCGAAGTACGTGGCAGATAGAAGCAAGTTCGAAGAGAAGCCCGAAGCGCTGGCTGAAAGCGTCAAGCTCATCCTGAAGGAAGGCATACTGCGCAAGAACCCGATGGAAGGCCTCTCGAAACTTTTCCGCAATCTATTCCCGGTGTTCCTGCTCATCGCGCTGCTTACGCCCTTCATCTACCCGACCAGCATACAAAGCAGCCACTCCAACATGCGCGACCGCATACCCGAAAGGAACAAGCTTTCGGTCGCCCCCTCTTTCGACTACACCTTCGACGGCAAGGAGAACCTGCGCCGCATCGCGCGCTACGCCATCGGACGATTCAACGCGGTCATCTCCGACGACAAGATGGTGCGACAGTACATCGAAGAAACAGTCAGCGAGAACGGCTACAAAGGACAGGGCTGGGAAACGAACGCCCTTGCCGTACCGCCCCAAGGCACGGTCATCAAGTTCTCGCGACCGAGCAACCTCCCCCACGCAGCCGCGGATTCTCTGGGCGCCGCATGGAAGTACTGGACATCCATACTTTCGGACAGCGTCGCTTACATCACCGAGTACTACAACGAAAAAGGCATCGGCGGCCGCAAGCACAACGGCATCGACCTTGCATCGAGGCAAGGCGCGCGCATTCTCGCTCCATTCTCGGCAAAAGCTTATACCAGCAAGAACGAGCGAGGCGGCGTGATGATCGGGCTCGTACGCGAAAAGGACGTGCTGATCTTTATGCACTGCGACCAGCTCTTGTATCTTGACGGGCAAGAAGTTATGCAGGGCGATCCGATTGCGACAGTCGGCATGACCGGACACACGACAGGCCCGCATGCGCACATCGTTACGGGCATCATCGACAAGCGCGGCACGAACCGCATCGGCAATGTTTCGTACAAAGTAATAGACCCGATGGCGTGGTATTACAAGTTCAAGCCGAACATGCCTTAAGCTTTTTTTCGCTTTCAAAAGTCACTTCAAGACGAACAAAAGACTCCATGTGACTGATGTCACGAAAGGTTCCGGAAAACTAGGTGACACACGTCACAAGATTGGCAATTTTTTGCTTATTTTTATCGGAAGTAAGTAAATAATTACAAAACCACCATCGCCAAGATATCAACATTTAAATAACTTTGTAACCAGTTTTAGGGACGAAGAGAACTTTAGAGTAAAAACCAAGGAGTTTATCAATAATGAAATCTGGATTTGTGGCCTCTCTCCTCTTCTCTGCAGCAATGTTGGCCGGCTGCTCAGGCATCAAGACACCGACGGCGGATCTCGCCAGCCATGACTCCCGTCATGACATTCCTGCTATCGACCAGATGATCGTCGACATGAAGCAGGACTACATCCAGGCATGCTACATGCCCGTCGCCAAGAGGGAACCGCCCGTCAACGCTTGCCAGACGGAACTCTTCCAGATGCTCGAACGTCGTTACCACATGAACTACACGCAGAACCACGTGGACATGGCCAGCAACGACCTCTTCTTCAAGGATGTGAATTCCAAGATTACTGACCTCGTGCGCAAGGATCGCCAGGTCGGCGCCGCTGCCCGCAGGGCGTTCGGAAGTACGGACGAGATGATGGCGTACTACCGCGAAGCCTACAAGTTCGAAACGAATTAAGACCGCGTGTTCGACGTCTCGGGGGATAGACCTCCGGTAACTCGTGCTCTCTCACTGCAAAGGCCCGTTGATACGGGCCTTTTACGTTCACAAAAGACCGCTCGTTCGACATTTCGAGTGTCGAGACCTCCGGTTCCTCACTCGCTACCCCCGCAAGGGGGGCCATGCCCACATAAGCGCTGAAGCGCTAAGTGGTCAAAGGTCGCAACCGCCCCAGTTTGATAACTGGGGCTTTGTTGCTCACGAAAAAGCGCAGGTTCGCTGTTGGTAACAGCGGTAAACGCTTTGTGATATATAATAAAGGACATCAGGCATTTGCGAATCTATTTTTATTTTTGTAAGTGAGGAACCTATGTCCATTCGCAATATTTCTATTCCTGCACTATTCCTTTCGGCCTTCTTGCTTCCGGCAGGCGGGCTTATCGCCTGTTCCGATGACCCCAGCAACTCGAGCCCCGTCGATGACGTCATAGACGATCCCGACAACGGAGACTCTTCGAGCAATCAGCAAATCGCAAGTTCGTCATCGGTCGCACCCAAGGACACGACCATCCTCTCCCCCGACGAACCCCCTCCCGAAGGCGGCTACACGGGCACCCTTACCGGCGTATGCGAAGGCCCGTTCAAGGCCGGAGCCACGGTGAAACTGCAATACCTCTCGGAATCCGACCTTTCGCCGACCGGAGAGGCCAAGACCTCGGATGTTTCCGACAATTTCGGCAAGTACACGCTCCCGTACTCGGGCCTCCCCTCCTTCGCCATGCAAGAAGTTACGGGCGCATTCCAGAATATCGTCATGGGCGATGCAGCCACATCCATGACGCTCCGCTCGCTCATCCGCGGTTCTGACGGCGACTCGGCGAACGTAAACATGCTCACCCACCTGGAAGCGCCGCGCATCGCCTACCTGATGAAAGAAAAATCCATGAGCTACGCCGACGCTCAAGGCAAGGCGGAAGGTGAAATCCTGCGGGCGTTCCACTTGCAGAATTACCTAGTCCCAGCACGCAATCTTTCCATGTTCGGCAATAGCGATGCCGACGGGAACTTGGTCACGATTTCGCTCCTGCTCACGGCCGAAAACGCATCCTCCGAAATACAGGGCATCATAGACGCTGTCGCTGCAGACATCGAGAAGGACGGCACCTGGGACGATGATGCGACAAAGGCGAAACTAGCAGACTGGGCGTACATGCAAAGGATGGACGATCTCGCCTACTATCTCGAAAACATATCTACTCCCCTACCGAGTTTCGACCAGAAATTCCGTTCATTCTGGTTCGAAGTTTTCGGACTCGGCGTCTGCGATTCCACAAACCAAAACGAACTAAGAAAAGCAGTCAACGAGCTCAGCCAATACAACGGGAAGGAATTCACCTGCGTAGATTCCATATGGCGCATCGCTTCTGCAGCCGTACTCCAGAACAACGAAGGAACCGAACTATTCGGAGCATGCACAGAATCGCTAGAGGGAACGCTTAAAGAATCGGGCGATAAGAAATTCATCTGCAAGAAATTGAAATGGAAATACGCCAGCGATGACGAACTTCTGAATATCGATGTAACAGAAAAGAATGGCTCTTGCACAGCAGAGAAGAACGGCAGCGTCATCCAACACGGATCTGACTACGTGCTATGCCAGAATTCCACATGGAAAAAACTGAGCGTCGTCCCGGTCGACTACTCCAAGGGACGCGCAATGAACGAGAAACTCGGTGCAGGCCTCAACCTGGGTAACGCCTGGGAATCCCAGGGCCAGAAGGGCTCCAGTGGCGACTGCGGATGGAGCAACTGCATCAAGGACGAATACTTCAAGATTATCAAGGATGCCGGTTTCCAATCTGTACGCCTCCCCGTTCGCTGGAACTACGATGCGGCAAAGGAAGCCCCCTACACGCTCGACGCTGGCCGACTCGCAGGCGTTAAGGCCGATATCGAACTCGCTCTCGCGCAGGGACTCGTGGTCATCGTAAACTTCCACCATTACTTGGAACTGAACAACTATGCCGTCTACTACGACAAAAATCCTGGCGGTTACGACAAAGAAAAGGCCCGATTCCTCGGAATGTGGGAACAGGTGGCAAAGGAAATGGACGCCTACGGCGACGACCAGGTGGTCCTTGAAATCCTGAACGAGCCGCACGACATGAAGAATAGTTTCATGGACGACCTGATGCTCTCGGCATATGAAGTCATCCGCAAGAACGCCCCGGGAAAGACCATCATGTTCGAAGGCAACGGTTATGCCAAGTTCGCGCAGATTGCAAAAGTGAAACTCCCCGCCGACGGGAACATCATCTTCACAGGCCATTACTATGAACCGTACGAATTCACGCACCAGGGCCATGGTTATGACTGCGGGTACAAAATCGGCGACAACATTATTTCGCAGATTCCGGGCAACTTCAAGGCCTACGCAGATTCCGCTCTCGCCCACTATCCCGACATAAACGGCGGGCACATTCCGATGAACGTGAGCGAATTCGGCGTATCGACATGCGGTGGCAACGGCCCTTCCGATGCAGACCGAGCAAAATGGACGGAAGCCGTCATCAAGGCGGCCAAAAGCCATGGGATGTCCTGGCAGTATTGGGGTTTCACGGGCGTGGGAGGATTCGAGGCCTACAGGGGCAGTTGGATCAGCGAATTCCTCGACGTATTCAAGAAATACCAGTAGATAGCGCATTTTATGGAGTTTGTGCATGGGAGAACCTCGGCAATTGCCGAGGTTTTTTCTATATTTGTGCCCGCAATAAAACGCCAAAAACAATCCCAATGGATTCTATCGGGCCTTCGGCCCTCCAGAATGACAGCGGGAATAAAAAGAGACAAAATCATGGGAAAATCACTCTATCAGAAGATTTTTGAGAGCCACACGGTAGCAAAGCTCCCGAGCGGCCAGTGCCAGCTCTTTATCGGGCTCCACCTCTGCCACGAAGTCACGAGCCCGCAGGCCTTCGCCCAGCTCCGCGAAGAAGGCCAGAAGGTGCTGTTCCCGGAACGCACTTTCGCCACGGTGGACCACATCATTCCGACCACCTTCCCGGAACGCAACCGCCCGCTCAAGGACGGCATTTCCGAAGAGATGTTCTCCCATATCGAAAACAACACCAAGAACAACGGCATCAAGTTCTTTGGCCCCGCCACTGCCGAACAGGGCGTGATCCACATCGTGGGCCCCGAAGAAGGCGTGACGCAGCCGGGCATGACCGTCGCTTGCGGTGACTCGCACACGGCAACGCACGGCGCCTTCGGTGCAATCGCATTCGGTATCGGTACAAGCCAGGTGGCTGACGTTCTCGCCACCCAGACGCTCGCCATGAGCCCGCTCAAGACTCGCCGCATCAAGTTCACCGGCAAGCTCAAGCCGGGCGTGACCGCCAAGGACGTCGCCCTCGCCTACATCGCAAAGCTCGGCGTGAACGGCGGCGTTGGCTACGCTTACGAATTTGCAGGTCCGGTCATCGAAGAAATGGGCATGGAAGGCCGTATGACGGTCTGCAACATGGCTATCGAAGGCGGCGCCCGCGTCGGTTACTGCAACCCCGATGAAAAGACTTTTGAATACCTCAAGGGCCGTCCGTACGCTCCGAAGGCCGACAAGTGGGACGAAGCCGTTGCCTACTGGAAGTCCGTGGCTACCGACGCCGACGCCCAGTTTGACGACGAAGTCGAAATCAACTGCGACAACCTCGAACCGATGGTTACCTGGGGCATTACGCCTGCCCAGGCCATCCCGCTGAACGGCAACATGCCGAAGATCGACGAATTCGAAGGCAGCGAAAAGAAGGTCATCTCCGAAGCCTACGAATACATGGGCTGGGAAGAAGGTTCCAAGATGATTGGCCGCCCCATCGACATCGCCTTCGTGGGTAGCTGCACCAACGGCCGCCTCAGCGACTTGCAGGCCGCCGCCGAAATCATCAAGGGCCACAAGGTCGCCCCGACCGTCAAGATGTGGGTGGTGCCTGGCTCCATGAAGATTAAGGTGGAAGCCGAAGCTCTCGGTCTCGACAAGATCTTTAAGGAAGCCGGTGCCGAATGGCGCGAAGCAGGCTGCTCGCTCTGCCTCGCCATGAACCCGGACAAGCTCAAGGGCCGCCAGGTGAGCGCAAGCTCCAGCAACCGTAACTTCAAGGGCCGTCAGGGCAGCCCCTCGGGCCGCACCATCCTTATGAGCCCTGCCATGGTGGCTGCCGCCGCTATCGAAGGCTGTGTCACCGACGTCCGCAAGTACATCAAGTAACGCAAGGAGATTTAAAAAATGAATTCTATCGACATTGTTAAAGGTTCCGGCGTTCCTGTTCGCGGAAACGATATCGACACTGACCGTATCATCCCGGCTCGCTTCCTCAAGTGCGTGACGTTCGAAGGCCTCGGCGACAACGCCTTTGCCGACGATATCGCTGGCCTCGCCGCCCAGGGCAAGGTTCACCCGTTCCGTGATCCGGCCTACAAGAATGGCTCCATCCTCGTTTCGAACCAGAACTTCGGTTGCGGTTCCAGCCGTGAACACGCTCCGCAGGCTCTCAAGCGCTGGGGCATCCGCGCCATCATCGCCGAAAGCTACTCCGAAATCTTCTTCGGTAACTGCGTCGCTATTGGCGTTCCTTGCTACAAGGTGAGCCACGAAGTTGCAGACAAGATTCTCGCTTGGATCGAAGCACACCCGAGCGAAGAACTCGTGACGAGCACCGAAAGCCGCACGCTCAAGATGGGTGACGAAACCATCGAGCTCACGCTTGCCGACGGCCCCCGCGGCCAGTTCCTCGACGGCTCCTGGCACGCACGCTCCGCCCTCATGGCCAACGCCGACAAGGTGCAGGAACTTGCAAGCAAGCTGCCGTATATGAACTTTCTGAAGTAATTCGGATTGTCATCCTAGAGCCGCAGGTCCCTGAGCTTGTCGAAGGGTGCTGCGATAGGATCCAGTCACATTTCAAAAGCGTCCAGGTTAAAAGCCTGGGCGTTTTTTTGTATTATATTATATATAGCGAACAACTTTTTGAAATAAAATTGAATGATTAAAAAGCTTTTATTTGCAGTATTTATAACCATCTTGGCGGCTTGCGACAACCCAAACCAACTAAAAGAAGCAAGCAGGGTTTTTACTCCGTCTAAGGACTTACTCCTTGCTGACTATATTGCAGCCGCCGATTCAATGGCTGTTTTTTCTTGTGAATCAGAACCATCTTTCGCATCCCACTTAAAAAAAGACTTTGACGAATTTACCGAAGCGATGGCCTTCAAAGAAAAACAAGAATGTCGTGGTATATGTTGGGACAAGCAATGGGTTTCATATTATGTAGAACTTTATCGTAACGGAACTCCAATTGACACAACCCGTATTTACGCCACATATTCTAGACAAGGGTATAACAAAAACGGATATAACTACTATTTTGCAGACACATCTAAAATAGAAGACTTTTTTAAGTCTCGTAAAATTCCAAGAGTTCCAGGAGGATGTCGGCTAACGCACTGGCCCAAAGAGGACTGCGGTATTCACTGCCGTTCCATAGAAATAACAGATATGCAACTAAAAGACTCCACAGGGCAATCATTATCCGATTCTGTTTATCATGAATTTACGGAAAAAATAAAAAAGAAATATTTGCTTTATTATGCACAATTCAGTGTTCAACAAAAAATCCATTTAGACATAGATTACGAAATAGAAATAAAAGTCAACAACCAGTTTGTCTCGCATTCTTCAATCAAATCCACGCCCAAAGCAAACAGAATTGATAATCGTATTACAGATGATTGGGATTATATTTGCGATTATTGCAATAAGGATATGCGCTCCGTTAAATTCAAAATGAAGTTTAGAGACCCTTTATCACCGAAAAACTAATTAACCCATCTATCCACCTGTCCTTGCAGCATCGACTTCAGCATCTCGGATTGCGGAGGGAACGCAGTGAATACGCGACCGACAGTCCTTTTTTTATTTAAATTTCACAAAACCCATGCTCTCCTCACCCATTGACAACATTCTCGTAGAAAAGGCAAAGCGCCAAATGCACTTGCGCAACGGCGATAAAGTTGTCAAGACGTACCGAATTTCTTTGGGCAAGAATGTTGGGTTTTAGGGCGGAGCCCTAGGCGAAAGGGTAGTGGAAGACTTGCCATGGACCCTATCGCTCCGCTCCAGGGTGACAGAAGGGCAAGGCTGTAGCGAGGGGGAGGCTTCCCCCTACCCTTTCTCGTAAAATTTTATATATTATGCTTATACCGGTGAGGTTTATATGAATGCCATAAGACCCGTTTCAGACTTGCAAGATTGTCTCGAAGACATTTCCAAGACCGTCCACGAATCTGGACAGCCTGTGTTCTTGACTAAAGACGGCTATGGCGACATGGTTCTTATGAGCATGGAAGCATTCGCGCATTTTCAAATTGAAAATGAAATCTACGCCAAGTTGCACGAGGCCGAACTGCAGGCACAGGAATCCACCAAAAGATATACTTCAGAAGAAATCCTAAAAGAAATCGGACAACTTACCGCTGTATGAACTACAGAGTAGAATATCTACCCTTAGCCCTGTCCGATTTGAAGAGTGCGATCGCACACATTTCTAACGAACTCGGGATGCCCAAAGCCGCAACGGAGCTTGTTGAGCGCATCGTTGGCGACATTGACTCATTAGCCGTTTTTCCATATTCACAGCCAGCCTACACCCCTATAAAGCCACTAAAACACGACTTCAGAAAGATGGTCGTACAGAACTATTCCGTATTCTATTGGGTTGACGAAAACTCCAAAACAATAACAGTTGCTCGAATTCTGTGCAACCGAAGAAACATCATTTCATTAATTCGATAACGACATCTACACAAAAACGATAGAGGTCTCTCGGGATTACTCCAAGTTTTAGGGCGGATAGGATTCCCAAACCCATGCTTTCCTCACCTATCGACAACATTCTTGTAGAAAAAGCGAAGCGCCAAATGCACTTGCGCAACGGCGAGACAGTTGTCAAGACATACAGAATTTCGTTGGGCAAGAATCCAGTCGGAGCGAAGGTCAAGTCCGGTGACAACAAGACACCCGAAGGTGAGTACACCATCGTGCTTCACAACCCCAAAAGCGTCTTTCACTTATCGCTCCGAATTTCGTACCCGAATGCGGAGCAGATACAGGCCGCGAAAGAAGGCAACTACGAACCCGGCGGCGATATCATGATCCACGGCTACCCGAACAAGGTTCCCGCATTCCTATTTAAATTCTGGCACAAGTGGAAAGACAGGACCGCCGGTTGCATCGCCGTCACGAACGACGAAATCGAAGAAATTTACGACGCCGTCAAAGACGGAACGCCGATAACCATCAAGCCTTAGAATTATGTCAAAGAAAAAGTTTATTTGGATTGCTGTGGCAACATGTGTAATTGCGCTGATATACTTTCATCAAGATATCATCCATAAATTAGACGACGCTGATGTTTTTCGCATTGATGATTTTCACGAATTCAACGCAGATGACAAGCAAAACCTAAAAGACATTTTAAGCAAATACGATTTAGAGCCTATTTCAGCAGGCAACTTTTTCTCTTTACGATATGCGTTTTCCAACGATGATATGGGCGGACTCGTTCGAGAATTTACATGCAAAACAGCCGATTTTTCTAAATGCACCAAGACCATTTATGAAGATGATGGAAATAACATTCATAAAACAGTAAAAAGCACGGAACAACAAGAAGCAAAAAACATTTACAATGAATTTATCGAATTGGACATTTTTGATTTAAAGTCCATCGAAACAAAGCCCCTAGGTGTTTATTTAGAAATTTATAATATTGCCTACCTTTGTTCAAACTTATCCATCGAAGTTTCAGATGAAAAACGACTGAATCGATTTTCCATTACTCCCGGCAAGCATAATGACGAACGTTACGCCAAGATCTTCAATATTTTCCAGACACATGACTTTTTACCAGAAAAGCCCCAAAAGAACACAACCAACGCACTCGACTCTAAAGCCATCGAAAAAATCCAGACGTTTTACAGTAGGCATATTTTCGGGAACGTTTACGCGAACGATTCCGTCATGGCGAAGTATTGCACGAAAGAGCTTGCCCAAAAACTCCGGGACGATTACGACGACGAGTTCAGCGATGGTGGCGGCTATGCCGTCTGGAAGTTCCGCAGTGGCGCCCAGGATGGCGAAGACATTCATGAAATCGAAAAGATTGAATCTCTTGGCGACGGCAAATATATCGTCCATTACAACGATATGGGCAACAAAGGCTCTCACACCATCACCACCGTTATTCAAGACGGCGAGATTTTTTTCGACAAGCTGGATTAATCTATTTTTGCTATCGTAAACCGCAAAGGCATTTCAATGGATATCAAAGTTCTCCGAAATCCATTTAACATTTTGTATATTACAAAATGTTAATGCATCTCGGCTTGCAAAGGGAACGTAGTGACCGGAGCAAGTACAGCGTCTTTTTTATCAGCAGGATGCCATCGGGTTTTAAGGCGGCGCACTAGACGAAGGAGAAACATCCCCCAACCCTTTTCAAAAACGTCCAGGTTTAAAGCCTGGGCGTTTTTTTGCGGGAAATAGTATTTTTTTGGAATTTTCGCAGCCACGTTTCAATTTACAATAAAAAAGTTATATTTTATTGAAATTCTATAATATATTTATTATATTATAGAAGAATATTATAATAAATAGGTTATTTTATGAACCAAAGGCTGATTTTGCTCAGGGCTCTTGCCCATAAGACGGGAAACCTCGCCCAGCTTCGCGACGCCCAACCTCCCAAGCAGGGGTGGATTTCCGCCGTTCGTCGGGCTCTCGGAATGACCGCAAAGCAACTTGCGGAACGCGTCGGGCTTTCTCAGCCGCGCATCGCCAAGATGGAACTCAACGAAAACAACCTCAAGATTTCGACCATGAAAAAAATCGCGGAAGGCCTTGACTGCGATTTCGTTTACGGTTTTATCCCCAAGAGCAGCCTGCAGGAGACGATTAAACGACAGGCCCGTAAAAAAGCCGAAGCAATCCTGTCGAGCGTCAACACGAACATGGCATTGGAAGACCAACTTGTCGATGATCCGCATATCCTGACGGACATGGCCGATGAGATGATAGCCAAGAACATAAGGCGCATTTGGGACAAGTAAAAATTTTCCCCATTCGTCATTTTGTCATTTTATGACATGCCCATAATTTATATTTTGGGTATGGCCGATATAGTTCGGTCAAGTGTGGAAATGGGCCGGTGAATACCGAATGACGGAAAGAAACATTGGGGTCGCGCCATACCAAATTCCCGTCAAATTGAAGACGTTGTTCGATGATGTGAAATTCTGGATGGAGAACCATACATTCCCCCAACTTGGAAATAGCCGTCCAGCTTCACCACAGGCTTGTTTTAATCCACCCGTTCCCTAACGGCAATGGTTGAATTTCGCGACTGATGGCGGACCTGCTTATGCAGCAACTTGGCGAACCGAGGCTCTACTGGGGTGATGCCAGCTTGAACGACATTACGGATTTACGCAAGAAGTATATTGACGCGCTTCATGCCGCCGATTCCGAGGATTATACAGAACTGATTAAGTTCGTGACAACATAAAAGCCGCTTGCGAATCCGCATAAATAAAGGTATATTCAGAAAGAAGTCTTGTAAAGGAGGCATTTGATGAACAATCTAAAAACCAAACACATACTTGGTTGGATGCTTTTTTGCATGATTATGCCAATCATTCCCGTAGTAGGTACTTTTTGTTGGGGTTGGGCACATCCATACAAACATGAAGACTTCCTAGTCCTAATACTTTTCCTCATTGCATATGCAGGACTGCTCGCCATCCCTTTGAGCCTGCTAAACCTTTTCCTATTCAAAAGAAACATGAGTAACGGTGCTGCTAAGCGAATTGCAACCATTCCCCTTGGATTCAGCATCGTTTGTTCTGGGACTCTTTTCGTGTACGGTTGTTCGGCTTTTATTGATGGTTTCGAGGCTTTCATCATTTTGGCAGCCACAGCCATTCATTCTTTTATAGCAATCAAAGCCGTTTACTGGTTCAGAAATAAAATTGATCAGAGTGCGTCAGCCGATTCCTGATTTCAACCCATGCTCTCTTCCCCCATCGACAAGATCCTCGCCTGGACCGAAGCACACCCAAGCGAAGAACTCGTCACCAGCACCGAAAGCCGCACGCTCAAGATGGGGGACGAAACCATCGAGCTCACGCTTGCCGACGGCCCCCGCGGTCAGTTCCTCGACGGCTCCTGGCACGCACGTTCCGCCCTCATGGCCAACGCCGACAAGGTGCAGGAACTTGCAAGCAAGCTGCCGTACATGCAGTTCTAAGCGGCTGCGCCGCAGTTACTAGTTCCTAGTTATTAGTTACTAGAAATTGCTAATTACAAGAAGCGTCATCCTGAGTCCCGGAACAAGTCCGGGATAAACTCAGTCGAAGGATCTAAAGCATTACAAAAGCGCTCGGTTTAAAAAGCCGAGTGTTTTTTTGTATTTGCGGGAACATTCATTATTCAAATCAATTATATTTTATAAGGAAAATTATTGGGGATGGCAATACTAGTCACAAAAGAGGGGTTCAATGCATATATCGCTAGCCGCTATAGGATTATGGATTCTCATTGGAATCCTACTTTTTCTTCGAAGTCCGATTAATGGTTATACAAAAAAATCACTAAAACAGTGGATTATCATTTACATCTTTGTAACTATCTGCCTTTTAGTTCGTAATTATCTTGTTTACGACTCCGATCATAAGAAAGAAGGCTATTCACAATTTATGTCAAAATGGAACCAGACAGTGAGCCAAGAAAAAGTTAAAAACGAAAAATAATTTTCTCGACAAATAAAAATCGATTATTTTTCTTCAAAACTCTTTTAGCAATTTTTATAATTATTTTATGGCGTTGCCATAATGGATAAAGCCCTACATGGGGAAAAGATAAGACAAATCACCAGAACAAGTTCTTGTAACATAACTGCAGATTATTATGGAAACAAAAAACAAAAGTATGAGTTCTGGTAACAGACTCCTTGAAGACAATTCCTGGCGCGGCGCACGCCTCCGAGCCATCCTAAAATTCTTGTATATCCCATTCGTTGCTGTCTGTGTGCTGTGCTATATCGGCGCCAAGTTTGCTGGTTGCCTGCAGAATGAGTCAATAACAGATATGGATACCCTACGCCGCTTGTATTATCTATCGATAGCGGATGTGATTCTGATGTTAGGGGCTTTAGTCGTATGCACAGTCATGATTGGAGTGTTTCTCGATTACTGGATATCGTGGGTCTACCATGCCATAAAGAACCTGCGTTGTCTCACCAAAACATTTTTTTCTCCGGTCGCTGCAGTCGTATGCTCGGTTTTACCAGGCCTCATTTTTTTTAGTGGAGCCTTTATCTTGTGGGATATCGCATGGCGGCAGCAGAAGCTGCTTGACAAACTCGGCATTCAATACAAACCCGTGAGCAAGCGCGACTTGGTAATTCTCTTTGTTTTCGTAATCCTCAGTTGCATAGTGTTTGACAACACAAAGGCAGTGCTTACCTGGCCAGGCTGTTTTGCGGCATGCGCCACGTTTATCGGAATCATGGTAAGTTATTTACGCGTCTTGCGCCCCTGCGTGGAACAGGGGAATATGCTCTACCAGCTACAGCAAGAAATAATTAACCACACCAAGGGTTAACCAAATTACAAAAAGCGCACGGTTAAAAGCCGGGTGTTTTTTCATATTAGCGGGAACATTTGTTTTTCAATTAAATTATTTTTGGGGGTAAAAGGTATAAGCGAGGATAAACATGAAAACAAAAGGCACAAAAAAGAGTAATACAGACAAGAAAGAAGAGATTCAGCACCCCGCGGGGAATTTTATGTGGAGCGCTGCTTTGGGCGGTCCCGTGATATCATGGATTGCTCACAGTAAGGCCCTAAATGGAGTTTCGTTCTTAGCAGTTTTGTTTGCAGTAAATTTTCTATTTGGATTTGGATACAAGCTTCTGCGTGATTCTGTAAATTTGAAGGAATATCCTCTTTTGGCGCTACCTTTTTGCTTGGGCTATATTCTCGCTGTTTCGTGCACATTGGGCGTTGTCGGAGCGAAAAAGATTAAAAACGAGGTGCCAAATTACAATGAGCAAGATTACCGCAAGCGCGAAAAATGGGGCACTATCTTTGGCGCAATTTACACCGTTATTATGCTTGCCCAAAGCATTTTAGAAGCCGTTTATGCAACCTAAAGCACCCGGTTTAAATCACTAAAACAAATTAAGATATATTATAATCTATGATTTACCAAAACTGAGGAGCCACCTGATTATGCCTATTTCGTTAGACGATTTTAAAAACGGAATGGAACGTCTTGATGTAAGAGACTTCCACAAGAAAAAGATTTGGCACGGTTTTGAATATTTCAAATCAGACCGGAAAAAAGGCGTTAAGGTTTCCATAATTTTAGGCTATAACGAAGGCTACGATAATTTTCATATCGATTCTTTTTTCGCTTCCCTCTATTTTAAATCTATAGAAAGCGCTCGATGTCCATTGTTGAACAAATACCATATCGTCGGCGGAAACACAGTGTCAACTCTTACGCATTCTTTTATGAAAGAATTGGAGGGGTGTGAGCTAAGAATTTCACAGCCAGAGCACATTGACATTCTGGTAAACAAGATTCAATGTATATTGAACGAGAAAATTTGGCCATACATCGACCAATACTCCAACATTGAAGAAGTCGCTAAAGAAATTGCATCTAAAAAGAGAGATGAATTACCTTTCGACATCGCCTACGCTGGACCACACGCAGCAGCAATGCTTTTCTTGAAGCAAACAAACAACCCCGCTTATGAAGAAAAATTAATAGAAACCGTAAACGGCTTAAAGCAATACGTTATTAGCGATGTTGCTGAACACGGGTCTCTCGCCGAAGGTTCCGTCAGAGTATTGAAAATGGTCGAAGAACAACTGCACGATGATTTAGAAAAAGTTGGCTACGAGTTTTATAAAGGTTAACGATATTATCAGTCATGAAAAAATTTCTATTATTTTTCCTGCTATCTACAACATTTTTATGTTTTTCTTGTTCCTCAGAAACAGAATCTACTAAAGCCATGTTCACTGAAACGATTGACAACATTCTAGTAGAAAAAACGAAGAGACAGATGCATCTTCGTCATGGCGATAAAATCGTCAAAACATACAAAATATCATTAGGCAAAAATCCTGTGGGTGCAAAAGTCAAATCTGGAGATAACAAGACTCCAGAAGGCAAGTATTTTATTGCAATGCACAACCCCAAAAGCGCTTTTCATTTATCGCTGAAGATTTCGTACCCCAACGAAGAGCAAATCAAAGCTGCCAAAGATGGAGGCTACGATCCCGGTGGAGACATCATGATTCACGGCTATCCGAATAAGGTTCCCGCATTTCTTTTTAAGTATTGGCACAAGTGGAAAGACTGGACAGCCGGCTGCATCGCCGTCACCAATGACGAAATCGAAGAAATTTACGAAGCAGTAAAAGACGGAACACCCATAACAATTCTTCCTTAAGAAACCAGAGGTACAAGCGATGGCAAGTATGGATTCTGGAGACATGATATATACGGAGGACTAATTCGTCAGCATGTTTCATAAAATCGCCACAGCGTTGTCCATAGCAATAATGCTATTTGATGGTCTTAAAACAATCTATTATAAAAATGTTATAGGAACTTTTTTCGAATTGTATGGACAACAAGCCTTAGCATATGGTCTAGGAACAATCACCATAACCATTGCTTGGCTAATAAGTTGGCACACCAAATCCACTAAATTTACAAGAGACGATAATTGGCCATATTTATTATTGAGTAATTACCTTGTTGCATTTATCGTAAAAACGTTTATCTAAATCGACCCGAGGGCATTTGCGAGCCTATAGGCAATCTAAGGCAGAACCTTAAACGCTCACCATCTAAATTGGCATAAAAAGTATGCCAATTTACCAAGCATTAATATTTAAGCAAGAATCACCAGAACAAATTCTTATAACTCGTTCCGAGGGCGTTTGCGAGCCTGTGGGCCATCTTGCGGCCAATAGGTTCCCTACCCCGCTCCATCGCAGAGATTTGCTGTTTGGTTATTCCCACCTTGTCAGCAAGTTGCTGCTGCGTGTACCCGAAGGTCGTGCGAAGCAACTTCAAACTCTCGGCAGGCGTGGATTCTGCCTTGATTTGCTTAGCAAGGTCCGTTTCGCCCCACTCAACATACTCTTCATCACCATTCACAACATCTTCTACATTCGGGAATGCAGACCTGATATAAAGCAAAAGATGTTCAGGGATGTTCGTTCCCTCAAACGTAAACATAGTACCACATACATCTTTACTAGTAAGGCGCATTTTCACGGTTTCCAACATAAGCAACCTCCAATTCAATTCCTTCTATTGTTTCAATCCAACAAGCCACCCAATGGTACGACAAATGGCAATGATACGTATTCGTATCGGTGAGTTTTTTGTAGTTCGGCCAATTTGGCAGAACCGGTCCTTTTTCTTTCAAGTCCTCCACAAGTTTGTCAAAAAGAATCCTTTCTCTCTTTGGCAAAGCTGCAACGGCCTTTACAATTTTCTTCTTTAAAATGACTTTTCTCATAATATATATTATTTCTTTACTCCTGTCATGATTTTTTCTTTACTTTCCAGTGCGTAAAAAAAAACGCACCTTGCCTTTCCATAGCAAGATGCGTTCGGGCGTTAATGTACCTAAGTTTCCCAAAACTGGCAAGAGGTCCAAGGAAAACTTACATAACGCTTGCGAAGCCGCATAAAATAAGGTATATTCAGAAAGTAAATCTTATAGGGGCTCTTTATGAGCCGAGGTAAAACGTAAAATGGACAAGTCCGAAAAAGTGACCCTTTCTGGGTCGCTTTTTTATCTAAATTGGAATAATTATCAACATGATTTTTTGCAATTTGGATAAAAAATGACGTTGATTTAAAGTATATTATAGGTATGGAAAAATGGAATGACATTGATTTTAGGTTCGTCCCCGAGTCTGTTGTTTTGGGGATGGCTCTTCCGTTTTTCCTGTTCTGGTTGGGAATTATTATATCTGCATTTTGGGGTGGCGTTATTACAAAATTGGGATGCCTAGTGCCTTTTTATGCATATATGGTTCTTTTGAATTTGTATTTGGATGATTCGTCTGATTTTAATACAAGCGAGGATGGAAGAAAAAAAGGAAAATCGGTTTCTTCGTTTTGGACAATTTCTTATGTTTTTTCTTTTTTATCGTCTATCGTTTTTGCCTTTTGTGTTGGCCGTGAATCGGTTTTT